>JBFZEF010000204.1:0-18372 GCA_041307045.1 Halioglobus sp. | reverse complement strand
TCACCTCCGAGGACAGCGCCGAGCTGCTGTACGACGACCATGGCACCGTTATCAACCTGCGCCTTGAACTGTCCTACCTTAACCTGGGGGACGGTATTGACCTCAAAGTGCCGATTTTCTTCCGTCGCGGCCTGGACGGCAATATTCTGGAAAGCGAAATGGTGGAGGACTCGTCCGCAGTCAACATCACTTTCAATTTCGTCTACCTGAACAACTTCACGACAGCCCTGGGTTACTCGAACTTTTTCGACGGCGGTGAGAACACCTACATCAACGATCGCGACAATGTGTCGGTAAACTTTACCTATAGCTTCTGAGATACGAATGAGGATCAGTAATATGCGTCTCATCAACAACACCGTAATTGCCTTGTCCCTTTCCCTGATGGCGGCCGGGGCGATGGCGAAAATGTCGGCCGAGGATGTCGCCCGCCTGGGCAAGGATCTCAACCCCATGGGGGGCATCGTGGCGGGCAGCGAGGATGGACTGCTGGCCCCCTGGACGGGCAGCGTGGTCGGTTTGCCCAAGGGCCTGAAGTGGGACGGGCCGGGCACGCCCTATCCCGATCCCTGGCCCGATGAAAAGCCGCTCTTCACCATTACCAAAGACAATCTCGAACAGTACCGCGAGCGCCTGAGCCCGGGGCAGATGGCCATGTTCGAAACCTACCCGGATACCTTCCGCATGCCGGTGTATCCCGGACACAGGGACTTCGCCTATTACCCGCAGTTCTACGAGAAAGTTCGTTACAACGCCGAGCACGGCGAGTTGATCAACGGCGATGAGGGCATCAAGGGCTTCGTCGGCGGCGCCGCGTTCCCGGTACCGGGTACCGGGCCAGAGGTCGTATGGTTGACCCGCACCACTGGCGCCTTTGAGAGTATGGACGGTGAATACAGTGATATCGCCGTATTCCCCAATGGCACCCGCTCCACCCGCCGCTCCCGATTTATCCAGGAATCCCCCTACGCAAATCGCCACAATCCGGTCAACGCGGATTACGAATATCCGAAATTGGGGGAGTACGCGGGCTACATCATGACCTATGTCACGGAACCTGCCCGCGACAAGGGCCTCATCACCTCCATTTTCGAACCCTTCGATTACTCCCTGAGCGCACGGGAAGTGTGGCGCTATCTACCGGGCTCGCGCAGGGTGCGACGCGCGCCCACGGTGGGCTTTGATACCCCGGACGGCCCCGGTGGCTTGAAGACCGTGGATGAAGTGCGCGGCTTCAATGGTTCGATGGAGCGATTCGACTGGAAATTGATCGGCCGCCAGGAGATGTTCATCCCCTATCACAACTACAGGTTTGACGAGCCGGGCCTGAGCTACGATGAACTGCTGACAAAATTCCACGTCAACCCGGACTACATGCGCTATGAGCTCAAGCGCGTCTGGGTAGCCGAAGGTACCCTGCGCGAGGGCGAGCGCCACATTTACGGCAAGCGCCGTATCTATGTGGACGAGGACACCGGGCTAACGGTCATTACGGAGAACTATGACGGTCGGGGGGAGTTATGGAAAGTGGCGTTGACCACGAGCATTTATGACTACGGCGGAGAGGGTTACGCCCGACGTGCGGAGATGTACCACGACCTGCGCGCAGGCGCTTATATCGCCGAGCGCCTGATCAACGACAGCGCCCCGGAGCTGCACGATGTCAATCCGATCAAGGGTCCGGAGTACTTCTCTCCCGGCAACGTCCGCAAGCTTGGCAAGCGCTAGGCTCCTAGTCTACGAGCGAGAACTCCTGGCGCAGGACATCGATGATTTCCGCCCTGGGGTTATCCGACAGGCGCAGGCTGCCGCCGGTGATTTTCTCGGCGATGCCGACATAGGTTTTGGAGACCGCCATCAGCACCTCGGTCGGCAGGGCGTTGTCCCGCGCCAGGGCCATGCGCTCGGGCATCCTGTCCTTGTTCAGCAGGATATCCGGTTCGGGGAAGTGCTGCAGCAGTAGCTGGCGAAAGTCTTCCTTGGAATTCTCCACCACCCTGCCTTCGCGAAATGCCGCACCGTCCCAGATGCGGGAGGAGTCCGGGGTGCCGACCTCGTCCATGTATATCAGTTTGTCCTGGCCCTGTCGGTCGCTGACATAGCCGAATTCGAACTTGGTATCCACGAATATCTGGTCGAGCCTGGCCAGCTCGCGACTGATCAGCTCGAAGCCCTCCCGCAGCAGCTTTTCATAGAGGTCCACGTCAGCGGGCTTGCGGAAGTTGAAGGCCGCATAGTTATTCTCGATGTCAGCGCGGGTGATATTGACATCATCCGCGGCGGGCACGCCGGGTATGCCAGTGAGAATGCCCTTGGTGGAGGGGGTGATCAAAAGTTGCGGCAACTTCTGGTCGCGCTGCAGGCCGTCGGGAATCTCGATCCCGCAGAACTCCCGCTCACCCTTGGCATAGGAGCGCCACATGGAGCCGGTAATGTACTGCCGGGCGATGGCCTCGATCATCACCGGCCTGGCTTTCTGCACGATCCACACCAGCGGATGGGGTATCTCAAGGATGTGGCTGTCCGCCAGGCCCTGTTCACGGAACAGCCGGAACCAGTGGTTGGATATCGCATTCAGTGCGGCACCCTTGCCGGGGACGCCGCGCATGCCGCCCTCACCGTGCCAGATGCAGTCGAACGCGGAAATTCGGTCACTGATCACCATGATCGCAAGAGGTGCATCTGCCGCTACGTCGTAGCCCCGTTGGGCCACCAGCCGGGCGCTGTCGGCGGCTGTCAGCCAGTACACCGAGCGCACCTTGCCGCTATGCACGGGGGCACCGGTGCGAATGGGGAGATCGTTGTTAACAGCTAATACCTTCTCGGCAAGGCTCATGGTGTCGCTTCCTGTTCATTGCAACGGATATTCCGGGCGGCGGGATGAGGGCGAGTGGTTCCCCTGCAGCCGTAGAGGCGCCAATCTTAACAAAGCCCGGGGCGTGCGGCATCATTGAATCAGGCGATTGAATCAGGACATCACGGCCCAAAAAGGCATAAAATACTGCGCTGCCGCCCGCCGCTTCGGGCCAGGAGAGGAACCTGCACGATGCAAGCACAACAGACGCCCTACCAGTTGCTCGGAGAGGAGGGCATCCGTGAAATATGCAACGCCTTTTACGAGATCATGGACACCCTGCCTGAAGCCGCTGGCGTGCGGGCGATGCACGCCCGGGACCTGGGGCCGATGAAGGAAAAGCTGGCGGAATACCTTATCGGCTGGATGGGGGGTCCTCCGCTTTATGCAAACAAGTACGGTACGGTCTGCATGACCACGCCCCATGAGCCCTACCACATCGGCCCGGCGGAAAGGGACCAGTGGCTGCTGTGCATGGACCGGGCGCTGGAGCGCACCGGCGCCAGCGAGGAGGTGGTGGCGATGCTGAAGGTGCCGCTGCAGCGTATCGCCGATGCCGTGCGCAATCGGGAAGGTCCCAGCGCCGCCGCCACTGACCCGAACATCATCGCCGCCGGCTGATCACGGAACTGGAGATGGCTTATTCACCGCGTTGGCCCTGGCTGGCCATGGCCCTGCTCAGCCCAACCGCCCTGGCACTGGGCCCACCACCCGAACAGGTGCTGGTGACCGCAACGCGGGTACCCGAGGATGGCTTCAGGCTGCCGCTGGCCTGGTCCAGCATCAGCGC
The DNA here is from genome assembly GCA_041307045.1 of Halioglobus sp. Lineage (GTDB taxonomy): Bacteria > Pseudomonadota > Gammaproteobacteria > Pseudomonadales > Halieaceae > JARRPM01. The sequence goes on along the minus strand of JBFZEF010000204.1, from coordinate 14,728 downwards.
GGAAGACCTTGCCCTGATCGGCCACACCCACATCAACCAGGCCATGCAGCAGGTGGCCGGGGCCTGGGTCGCCCGCGGCAACGGCCAGGAGAGCCTGATCGCCCTGCGCTCCCCGGTGCTGACCGGGGCCGGCAGCTGCGGCGCTTTCCTGGTTGCGGGTGACGGCATCAGCCTGCGGGCACCCGGCTTTTGCAACGTCAACCAGCTGTTCGACGCCAACACCGAGCAGGCCGAGCGGATCGAGGTCATCAAGGGTCCGGCCACGGCGCTGTACGGCTCGAACGCCATGCACGGCCTGATCAATGTACTGAGCGCCGCGCCCAGCGCCGCGCTGGATGCGAACCTGGCCATCGAGGCCGGCCCCTACGACTACTATCGTGCCAGGTTAGGCTACGGCAACACCTGGGGCGACCACGGGCTGAGCGTGCGCGTCAACGGCACCACCGATGGCGGCTACCTCGACGACGCCGGTTACGACCAGCAGAAGGCGACCCTGCGCCACGACTACGACGGTGAACTGTGGCGCCTGAGCAGCGTACTGGACTACGCCAACCTCAACCAGGAGACAGCGGGCTACATCGAGGGCTACAAGGCCTACGAGGACCAGGGCATCCGGCGCAACAACCCCAATCCCGAGGCCTACCGGGACGCCAGTTCGCTGCGATTCCACAGCCGGGCGAGCCGGCTGCTGGACGCGGCCAACACCCTGACCATCACCCCGTACCTGCGCACCAACGAGATGGAATTCCTGCAGCATTTCGTGCCCTGGCAGCCGGTGGAGGAAAACAGCCAGGACAGCCTCGGCCTGCGCGCCGCGCTGAACACGGACCTCGAGGGCAGCAGCTGGGCCAACGGCCTGGAAGCGGAGTACACCGACGGTCGACTCAAGGAGTACCAGCAGCAGAATTTCTCGCCCAACCAGCCCGCCGGGGTCCACTATGACTACCAGGTGGGAGCCTCCCTGGCAGCGGCATTCAGCCAGTGGCGGGGAACCCTCCAGGACTGGGAGCTGAGCGCGGGCCTGCGCCTGGAATACAGCTACTACGACTATGACAACAGGACCGGTGACGGCTCCGCCTGCGCGCCGACCGCCAGCGCCTGCCGTTTCTACCGCCCCGCGGACCGGGATGACGATTTCACGGACTGGAGCGCCAACACCGGCGCCAGCTACAGCCTCACGCCCGACACGCTCACCTACCTGCGCCTGGCCAAGGGTTTTCGCGCCCCCCAGACCGCCGAGCTGTACCGCCTGCAGGGGGGCCAGGAAGAGGCAGACCTGGACTCCGAGGAACTGGACAATGTCGAGCTCGGGCTGCGCGGCATCTGGCGGCAGCAACTGGAGTACGACCTGTCGGTCTACCTTATGCACAAGGACAATGTGATCTTCCAGGATGCCAACCGCTTCAACGTCAGCGGCGCACAAACGCGCCATTACGGCGCCGAACTGAGCCTCGACTACCGCCCCGGGGAGGCCTGGTATTTTCGCCTCGACGGCAGCTGGGCGAGCCACACCTACGACAGTGAAATCAACCTGCTGGGCAGTTCCGGCAATCTCAACGGCAACACCATCGAAGGCGCCCCCGAAACGTTCGGCAGCGCCCGCGTTGGCTGGAACTTCCCGGCGCTGGAGGCCCGCGACGGCACCCTGGAACTGGAGTGGGTCTACCTGGATTCTTACTACCTCGATCCCGAGAACGAGCACCAGTACAACGGCCACTCGCTGCTGAACCTGCGGCTGTCGGGTAGGGTGGACCCACGCTGGCGCGCAAGCCTGCGCATCACCAACCTGCTGGATGAAGACTACGCCGAACGGGCCGACTTCGGCTTTGGCCAGTACCGCTATTTTGTCGGCGAGCCGCGGGGCGCTTACCTGGAAATCAGCTACCAAATCGGCGGCTGAGGCCGCTTCGCTGCGCTAGCGCAGCGGACCAATCCCTATGGCGGCGCGCACCTCAGCCATCAGCGGCACGGCGTAGTCGCGGGCGCGCTCAGCGCCCTGTCGCAGTACATTCTCGATATGCGTCGGGTCATCCATCAGCTGCTGGTAGCGCTCCCGCGCCCCCGCCAACTCGCCATTGACCAGCTCGAACAACTGCTTCTTGGCCTCCCCCCAGGCAATGCCGTTCTCGAACTCGCGGCGCATCCTCGCGGTCTCGTCCGACGAGGCGAAAGCGGCCCACACCTGAAACACCGTCGAGTCATCGGGGTCCTTGGGCTCGCCCGGCTCCAGCAGGTTGGTCTTGATCCTGTTGATGCCCTTGCGCAATTGCTGCTCGCCTTCAAACAGGGGAATGGTGTTGTTGTAGCTCTTGCTCATCTTGCGCCCGTCGAGACCCTGCAGCACAGCGACGCTGTCGTCCACCACCGCCTCGGGCAGGGTGAACACCTCGGCGAAATTATGGTTGAAGCGCTGGGCGATATCGCGCGCCATCTCCACGTGCTGGACCTGGTCGCGACCCACCGGAATGTGCGTGGCGTTAAACATCAGGATATCCGCCGCCATCAGCACCGGGTAACTGAACAGGCCCATGCTGATACCAAAGTCCGGGTCCTCGCCAGCTTCCTCGTTGGCTTGCACGGCGGCCTTATAGGCGTGAGCCCTGTTCATCAGTCCCTTGGCCGCGTTGCAACACAGCACCCAGGTCAGCTCAGGAATTTCCGGAATATCGGACTGCCGATAGAACAGGGCCCGCTGCGTATCCAGGCCCAGTGCCAGCCAGGTGGCGGCGATTTCCTTGCTGGAACGGCGCACCACCTCCGGCGCCTGGCACTTGATCAGCGCGTGGTAATCCGCAAGGAAAAAGAAGGACTCCTTCGATGCATCCCGGGAGGCCGCGATAGCGGGCCGAATCGCCCCCACATAGTTGCCCAGATGCGGGGTACCCGATGGGGTAATTCCGGTGAGAACGCGTTGCCTGCCCATGTAAATCCGCCTGCTGCAAAAAGCGCCCAATGATACTGGCATTGGCCCGCAGTGGCTATCCCGACTCGCGTGCGAGGCCAGCCGGTAAGCCGCTGCGCCTGTGCAAGTTCGAAGGTGGGAATGAGCAGGACCTCCAGGGCATCAGCTGGCGGCCAGTAGTCCCCGGTAGTTGTAGAAATGCCGCAGCACCCGGCACAAGTCCCAGGCGTCACGGGTGCCCGCGGTCTCCCTGATCGAGTGCATGCCAAATGTGGGTACACCTACATCGATGGTGCGCACACCGGTGGTCCCGGCGGTGATCGGGCCGATGGTGCTGCCGCATGCCATATCATTGCGCACCACGAACACCTGCACCGGCACTTCCTGGGCCGCAGCAAGCATGCGGAAAAAGCCTGTGGTTTCGCTGTTGGAAGCGTATCGCTGGCTGGCGTTCACCTTGATAACCGGGCCCCGGTTCAGCAACGGCCCATGGTTGTCGTCGTGGCGATCGGGGTAATTGGGGTGGATGGCGTGGGCATTGTCCGCAGAGATCATCAGCGAACGCTCGATGAGTTCCGCGTAGCCGTGCTGGCCACCCGCCAGGCGCTTCAACAGAGAGGTCAACATGGGGCCCTGGGCGCCGGCGGCAGACAGGCTGCCCACTTCCTCGTGGTCATTGCACACCAGCAGGCTGCTGACGCTGCCGTCAGACTGCAGCAGGGCCTGCAGACCGACAAAGCAGCTGAGCAGGTTGTCCAGCCGCGCCCCGGCGATGAACTCTCGCTGCAGGCCGATAACCGCAGGCGGCTGGGTGTCATAAAAGGCCAGCTCGAAATCCAGTACCTGTTGCACCCTGCAGTCCGGGTGCTCCTCCAGCAACCGCGCCTTGAGCAGCGCGCGAAAGTCGGCGGGGTCATCGCCTGACTGCTGGAAGAGTATCGGCAGCACATCGGTCTGGGCGTTCACGCTGCGATTGTCATTGGCGGTCCGATCGAGGTGAATGGCCAGGCTGGGAATAATCGCCAGCGGCGCCCGGTAGTCGATCAGTGCGGTGCGCAGTTGGGCGTCGTCACACTGGAAGCTCACCCGCCCGGCAAGGGAAAGGTCGCGGTCAAACCAGGGGTTAAGCAGGACGCCGCCGTAGACCTGCACGCCCAACTGGAAGTAGCCGTTGCGCAGCTTTTCCGGGGCGGGCTTGACCATCAGGCAGGGGCTGTCGGTGTGGGCCCCGACCATACGAAAGCCCTGATGCGCTGGCGATTCGCTGCCGCAGACAAAGGCGATGATCGAGCTGCCGTTGCGGGTCAGAAAATACCGCCCCGGCTTCAGCTCGCGCACACCTTCTTCATTCAATCGCGTAAAACCACCTTCTTCAAGGCGCCGGGACAGCTCTGCCACGGCGTGAAATGGCGTACTCGCGCGGCTGATGAAGTCACACAACTGGCGATTGAATTCTTCCTGGTTCATAGTGCCTCCGTCGGGCGGACGTTGCAGTTTCAGGCAAGCCATATGGCGTACAGGACAGCCGCCAGCAGTACCCGGTAGTACACGAAGGGCATCATCCCGATACGGTCGAGCAGGCGCAGGAACAGGGCGATGCAGCCGTACGCGGTAAGCCCCGACACCAGGGCGCCCAGGCCCAGCAGCTGCCAGTCCACGTCCAGGCCGGAACTGACCAGATCCCAGGTCTTCAGGCTGCCCGCGCCGGCTATGACCGGAATCGAGAGCAGGAAGGAGAAGCGCGCGGCGGCCTGGCGGCTCATGCCCAGCAACAGGGCGGCGGTGATGGTGATACCGGAGCGGGATACGCCGGGAATGGGTGCAACCGCCTGGGCCAGGCCGATCACCAGAGCCGTGACGAGTGTCAGGCTTGCAGCGCCAGTTGCCGTGCGCGCACGCTTGTCCGCGACACCCAGCAACAGGCCGAAGACCAGCGTGGTGGTGGCGATCACCGGCAGGTTGCGCAGTGAGGTTTCAATCAAGTCCCCGGCAATGAAGCCGACCATGATCACCGGCACTGTGGCCACCGCCAGGTACCAGACCAGGCGACTGTCGTCGTTGGCCGGGGCACCGGCCAGCGAGCCGAACCAGCTGCCGGCCATGCGGATGAGATCGGCGCGATAGTACAGCACCACCGCCGCCAGGGTGCCGACGTGGACCGCGATATCAAAGGCCAGGCCCTGATCCGGCCAACCCAGCACCAGCGAGGGTATCACCAGGTGGGCCGAGCTTGAGATTGGCAGGAATTCCACAAAGCCCTGCAACAGGGCGAGCACCACCGCCTGGAAGGTATCGATCACGATGTTCTGCCCTGCTCCGCCAATTTCTTCCAGTTGATTTCGTCGCGCACGTAGACCGGTTGTACCTGTTGCGGCTGCTGAACCTCGCCCCGTGCGAGCCTGGCCAGCGCGAGCGGCACCAGGTCGCGCGCCGATGGCAGCAGCTCGGGGGCAAGGGACAGCAGGCGCGAGCGAACGTCTGCGGCAAGCTCGCTGGCGAAGTGGCAGCCGCTGCCCACACCATGCAGCACCCCTGCAGAGGCAGGCACGGCGACGTCGGCCGCGGGGCAGGCCCTGGGACCCTCCCGCAGCACAGCCAGGCCCTGTTCGAACTCGCACAGGGCGTAATACACCTCGTTGATGCGGGCATCGAGCATGCTCAGTACCGTTGCACCGGCATCCACCTGCCCCAGGCGCAAGGCGGTCTGGGCCTGCAGCACCAGCGTGGAGATTCCTATCGCCGGCAGGCCGCTGGTAAAAGCCAGCCCCTGCACCGCGCTGGCGCCAATACGCAAGCCGGTGAAGGATCCGGGCCCGCTACTGTAGGCTATGGCCTCGATGCCGTGCTGCCGCAGCTGGCCGCCGGGAAGCAGCGCCTGCAACATGCCGAACAGGCGCTGGCTATGCTGGCGCGGCGTCATCTCATACAGCTCGCGGTATTCCCCGTTCAGGTAGATGGCAACCGAGCAAGCTTCGGTCGCGGTATCGATTGCCAAAATGCCAGCCATGCGTATTCCCGGAATGCGGCGTGACCCACGCCGGTTTATCATGTGCCGGCAGGTAAAAGCGGATTATCCCACAGGCAAGGACCGGTAAGCACTAGCAGCCCGGTAATCAGCGACGGTTGGAAGGAACACGATGGCCACCACCAGGGCGGCAACTGGACTCATTCTCGCCGGCGGCGCGGGACGCCGTGTCGGCGGCAGGGACAAGGGATTGCTGACCTGGCGGGGCCAGGCACTGGCAGCCCATGTAGCCCAGCGCCTGCGCCCCCAGGTCGGGCGCCTGTTGATCAGCTGCAATCGCAATGAGCCGTTCTACGCCACCCTGGGGGACGCCACCCTTATCGACAACCGAACCGATTTCCAGGGACCGCTGGCGGGACTCGAGGCGGCAGTACCCCATATAAGCGGCGAGTTCCTGGTGATCGTGCCCTGCGACATGCCGCTGCTGCCCCCGGCTCTCGCCGAGCGCCTGCTCGGGGCGCTGGACCCGGGTACCAGTGACATCAGCTACGCCCACGATGGTGCGCGCGACCAGTACCTGTGCGCGGCCATCCGCGTTGCGGTCCTGCCCAGCCTGCGCGGCTTCCTGGACGAGGGGCAGAGGGCGGTGCGGCACTGGTATGCCCGGCACCGCTACTGCTCCGTCGACTTCTCCGACCAGGCCGGGTGCTTCGGGAATTTCAATCGCCTCGCGTGAAAGGAAAAAGCCCGCCGGGATCGCTCCGGGCGGGCTTTGTGACACGAGGGCAGCGACCTATTTCCTGGCGGCAGGTTTGGCTTTGCGCGCAGCCGGTTTCTTTTTGGGAGCGGCTTTTTTCTTCGGAGCGGCTGTTGCCTTCTTTACCGCTTTCTTCGTTGCCGCTACTTTCCTGGTTGCCGCTTTTTTCGTAGCTGCTACTTTCTTGGTTGCCGACTTCTTCGTTGCCGCAACCTTCTTCTTCGCCGCCGCTACTTTGGCCTTCACCTGGGCGGGCGCCTTATCCAGCGCCTTTTTCGCACGGCTCTCGAGGCTCTCCAGCTGTTTCTTTATTTCCTTTCCCTTTTTGGTCGCCTGCTTCTGAGCGGCCTTGGCCTTGGACTTCAGCGTGCGCTCGGCACCCCTGGCCTGTTTGGTAATTTCCTTTTCCAGCTTTTGCTCCTTGGCCGCAATTTCCTTCGCCTTGTGCCTGGCGGAGTCCACGAATTCGTCTATCTGATCCTGGGCCTTATGCAGGACATCGCTGAAAAAACTGCCCTTCGCCGGCTTTGCGGCAGCTGCCTTTTTCTTCGCTGTAGCCATCTCACTTCTCTCCAAAGGTGGTTGACGTCAACCGTCGGATTGAAAATAGCAACAAAAAGGGATTCGTACAACAGGGCGCAGGCTACAACCGGCTTGCACGGTAGTGTTCACTCCGCTGTTCCTTGACTGGCATCAACCTTCCAGCGCCGCGAATACCTTCTCGCGGATTTCCTCCACCGTGCCAACACCCTCTATGCGGTGACAGGTGGGCGCGCGCGGGCCGTTCATGGAGCGGTAAAAATCGACCAGTGGGCTGGTCTGTGCGTGGTAGATGGCAAGGCGCTTGCGCACGGTCTCCTCGCTGTCGTCCTCGCGCTGGACCAGGGGCTCGCCGGTCTCGTCGTCCAGGCCCTCACGCCGCGGAGGATTGTGCAGGACATGGTACACACGCCCGGAGCCGGGGTGGACCCGGCGACCACTCAGCCGATCCACAATCGCCGCATCGGCGACGGCTATTTCAACCACGTGATCGAGGTCGACGCCGGCCTCAACCATGGCCTCGGCCTGGGGAATTGTGCGGGGAAAGCCGTCAAACAGGAAGCCATTGGCGCAATCCGCCTGGCCGATTCGCTCCTTGACCAGGCCGATGATGATGTCGTCGGACACCAGCCCGCCCGCGTCCATCACGGTCTTGGCTTTCAGTCCCAGGTCAGTCTGCGCCTTGACCGCTGCACGCAGCATGTCGCCCGTGGAAATCTGCGGAATGCCATATTTTTCGATAATGAACTGTGCCTGTGTACCCTTACCGGCGCCGGGTGCGCCCAACAAAATCAATCGCATTGCTGTTCTTCCTCGATATTGCCTGCAAGATTATGGTCGTTGTAGCGGCGCCTGCGGGGATGGCGGGGGCAGGGTCGGCGTCTTGCAGGATTGACTGAGACCGGGCCAGAGCACCAAGCCGTGGCATGGAGGGCCGTAACCATACACAGCGTCCGGAATTTGCACAAGTCCTATCCAGTGCCCAGGCCAGTGCCTAGAGACTGTCTCGCTCCCTGCGCTTGGCGGACTCCCACAGCTCATCCAGCGCCTCCGCCGACAGCGTCTCCAGGGCCTTGCCGGCGTCGGCAGCCTGCGCTTCCATCTGGGTGAAGCGCCGCTCGAACTTGCTGGTCGCCCGTCGCAGGCTGGCCTCGGCGTCGAGGCCCAGATGGCGGGCCAGGTTGGCGCAGCTGAACAGGATGTCGCCCATCTCCTCCTCAATATCCGTCGGTCTGGCGGCCTGCATGGCCTGGCGCAGCTCCACTATCTCCTCCTCCAGCTTCGCCAGCACGGCGCCCGCGTCCGGCCAGTCGAAATTGACCCGGGCGGCTCGCTTTTGCAGCTTCTGCGCCCGCGGCAGGGCGGGCAGCGCCAAGGGTACATCGGCCAGCAGGCCACCCAGTGATTTGGCATGGCGCTCCGCCTGCTTGATGGCCTCCCAGGACTCCTTGACCGACTCGACGCTGCCGCGGTCGGCGACTACACCCTCGATCTCGCCCTGCCCGAACACATGGGGATGCCTGCGCACCAGTTTGCTCACCAACGTATCGACAATCATTTCAAAGGAAAACAGCCCGCGCTCGCGCCCCAGCTGTGCATAGAACACCACCTGGAACAGCACATCGCCCAGCTCCTCCGCCACGTGCGCGAAGTCTTCCTGCTCAATGGCCTGGGCCAGTTCATAGCACTCTTCGAGGGTGGAGGGCACGATGCTGCGGAAGTCCTGGCGCACATCCCAGGGGCAGCCGGTCTGCGGGTCCCGCAGGCGGGCCATCACCCGCAGCAGGTCGCTCAATTGGTAAGGCGTCTTTTCCACCTGATCCCCTATTCCGATAAACGCACGGCAGACACTACATTCTTGAGGCGGTTGATACGCTCCAGCAGCTTCGACAGGGAACCGAGGTCAGGCACTTCCACTCGCAGCCGCATGGTTGCGGTATTACTCTTCTTGTTGGTCTGGGTGTTGATAGACAGGACATTGATGCGGGCATTGGCAAACAGGCCGGTGATATCCCGCAGCAGACCCTGCCGGTCAAAAGCCTCGATCCCCACATCGACCTCGTAGTTGTCCCGGGGGGACAGGCCCCACTCCACCTCGATAACGCGCTCGGGCACGTTCTCGGTCAGCCGCAGCAGCCGGGCGCAGTCACTGCGGTGGATGCTGACGCCCCGGCCCTGGGTAATGAAGCCGGTAATCGCATCTCCGGGTAGCGGTTTGCAGCAGCCCGCCATGTGGGTCATCAAGTTGCCCACGCCGTGCACCTGCACCTGGCCGCGGTAAGCACCGCCGCCGGGGCGCGCCAGCTTGAGCTGCGGGCCGCGATTTTCCACCAGACCCTGGGCGGCATTCATCACCTGGGCGGCGGACAGGTCCCCGGAACCCACAGCCGCGTACATGTCATCGACACTGGCGTGCTGCACCTTGCGCGCGACCCGCTGGTAGTCGACGCTGGTCAGTGCCAGGCGCTTGAATTCCCGCTCCAGCAGGTGGCGCCCGGCGTCGACGTTGTTCTCCCGGGTTTGAGCCTTGAACCAGTGCTGGACCTTGGCCCGGGCGCGGGAAGTCCTGAGGTAGCCCAGCCCAGGCTGCAGCCAGTCCCGTTTCGGTACACCGTCCTTGCTGGTCAGTATCTCCACCCGCTCACCCGTCACCAGGGTGTAGGTCAGGGGCACAATCGAGCCATTGACCTTGGCGCCGCGGCAACGGTGACCGACCTCGGTATGCACGTGATAGGCAAAATCCAGAGGCGTGGCTCCCTGGGCGAGATTCACCACATCGCCCTTGGGGGTGAACACATAGACGCGGTCCTGGGCCATCTGGAAACTGAATTGCTCGGCGACATCAGCGGTATCGCCGGTTTCGTCGTGCCAATCCAGCACCTGTCTCAGCCAGGCGATTTTTTCCTCGTAGGTGCCGGAGGGCTGCCTGCTCGCATCTGTGCCCTTGTAGCGCCAGTGGGCGCAGATTCCCAGTTCCGCCTCCTCGTGCATCTGCCAGGTGCGGATCTGGACCTCCAGCACCTTACCCTCGGGACCGACCACCGCCGTGTGCAGGGAGCGATAACCGTTCTCCTTGGGATTGGCGATATAGTCATCGAACTCCTGGGGTATATTGCGCCAGAGCCCGTGTACCAGTCCCAGGGTCGCATAGCAGTCCCTGACATCCTGCACCAGGATCCGGATCGCCCGAACGTCATACACCTGGGAAAACCCGATGCCCTTGCGCTGCATCTTGCGCCAGATGCTGTAGATGTGTTTTGCCCTGCCGTCTATCTCTACTTCCAACCCGGCGTTGCGCAGCACCGCGGTCAGTTCGTCCTTCACCCGGTTGATAAACTGGTCTCGCTCCACCCGTTTGCCATCGAGCAGGCGGGCGATTTTGCGGTAGGCATCGCCATAGGTGTAGCGGAAGGACAGGTCCTCCAGCTCCCATTTTAAGTGACCGATGCCGAGGCGATGGGCCAGCGGTGCGTAAACGTCGAACACTTCCCGGGCGACACCCAGGCGTCGCTGCTCGTCATTTTTCACCGCGCGAATGGCGCTGGTTCTCTCCGCCAGTTTGATCAGCGCCACCCGTACGTCGTCCACCAGCGCGACCAGCATTTTGCGGATATTGTCCTTCTGGGCCTGGGCCTGGCCCAGCACAGGCCTGTCGTCATGCGGGCGCAGTTCGCCGATTGCCGCCATACGCGCAACACCGTCAATCATCCGGGCGACCCCTGCGCCAAACTCCTGCGCTACCTGCTCCCGGGAAAGTCGTCGCTCCCGCACCGCCCGGTAGAGTATGCCTGCCAGCAGGCAATCCGCCCCCACCTGCAACTCCGCCAGAATCAAGGCGATCTCGAGACCGGCGGTAAAGCAGTTGGACTCGACGGCCCAGTCGCCGCTGTCCACGCCCGGCGCCTGCAGCGCCGCCTGCGCCATCGCGCAGGCCCGCAACAGGCGGCTCGTTTCAATTTCACTGAAGCTGCAGGGCAGCTTTTGCAGCCATTGTTCAAGATCGATGTCGCCACCGGGAACGAGGTGGGACTGATCGCGTACCTGGACCAAGCGCCTACGCCGTCATGAACCGGCAAACACGCCGGTGGAGAGATAGCGGTCGCCGCGATCGCAGATAATCGCCACGATCACCGCATTTTCGACTTCGCTCGACAGGCGCAGCGCGGCGGCGATGCTGCCTCCCGAGGAAACGCCACAGAAAATGCCTTCCCGCCGCGCCAGCTCGCGCATGGTGCGCTCCGATTCCTGCTGGGAAATATCCATGACCCGGTCCACCCGGGCCGCGTCGTAGATAGCGGGCAGGTAGGCGGGGGACCAGCGCCGGATGCCGGGGATGCTGGAGCCTTCCAGTGGCTGCAGGCCGATGATCTGTATATCCGGGTTCTGCTGCTTGAGGTAGGTGGAGCAGCCCATGATGGTGCCGGTGGTTCCCATGGAGCTGACGAAGTGGGTAATGCTGCCGCCGGTCTGCTGCCAGATTTCCGGTCCGGTTCCGGTCAGGTGCGCGCGCGGGTTGTCGGCATTGGCGAACTGGTCGAGCACCCTGCCCTCACCCCGGGCCTGCATGGCCATGGCCAGGTCACGGGCGCCTTCCATACCGTCCTCCCGGCTCACCTCCAGCAGTTGGGCCCCATAGGCGGACATGGCCTGCTTGCGCTCATCGCTCATGTGCGAGGGCATGATCAGGATCAGGCGATAGCCGCGGACCGCAGCGGCCATGGCCAGGGCGATACCGGTATTGCCACTGGTGGCCTCGATCAGGGTATCGCCGGGGCTGATATCCCCGCGGGCCTCGGCCTGGGCAATCATGCTCAGCGCCGGCCGGTCTTTCACCGAGCCCGCCGGGTTGTTGCCCTCGAGCTTGGCCAGCACCAGGTTGCTGGTTAGACCGGGGAGGCGCTGCAGGCGCACCAGCGGGGTGTTGCCGATGCAGGCTTCGATAGTCGGGTATGAGGGCATTATCCTGTTACCGCACGAGTGAGCCGGGATTATAACGAACCCGGCCAGTCGCCGGGAGGGCGTAATCGGTATGCGCCGCCATCACCGGGCGAGCACCGCGAAAGCCAACACGTAGTCCGCCTCGTCGGCCAGGCTGAGCTCGACCCGGGTGCCGCCACGATCGGTGGCCACGACCAGGGCACCGCCACTCAAGCTTACCTGTGGCGCCCCATTGTCGTCGTGGCCGATGGTGATATCCTGCCAGCTCACACCGCGGCCAATGCCCGTGCCGAGGGCTTTCGCTATCGCCTCCTTGGCGGCAAAGCGCTTGGCCAGCAGCCGGCGGGGCTGCGCACTGGCGCGATACTCCGCCTGTTCGACCGGGGTGAGGATACGCGCCACAAAACGATCGCCCAGCCGCTCCACCACGTCCTCGATTCGGCCGATGCGGAGAATATCGGTACCTATGGCAATCACGGCAGTTCCTGGAGGGTAGCGTCCGGATCCCGGCCCGACCTCAACTGCACCCGGAACAATTCCCGGCTGCGCAGCGGAGCATCCCCCAGCTGGTGCGCCAACACCAGCCGCAGCAGGCGTTTTGCGGTCAGTCGCGCGCTGCCGCCAAAGTCATTTGCTGCCAGGGCCAGCAGGTCGGCGCCCCTGAAGGCGGGCCGGGCGGCATCCACGCCGGGCCCCCTGCCAACCAGTCCGTAGTCGGGATGGTAGTGGTACCAGTCCAGTGCCTGCACCGCCTCCCCGCTGCTGCCATCGATATCCAGCTCGAAGCCGTAGCCCAGCTCGCCCAGCAGGGCAAACTCGAAGCGGCGCAAACTGTCGTCAATTTCCGCGCCGCCGGCCAGGGCGTCCAGGGTGGAGCCGTAGGCGGCAAACAGCTGCGGGTGAGGATCGTGGCGATGTAACAGGCGCACCAGCAACTCGTTCAGGTAGAGCCCGCTGAACAAACGCTCCCCAAGCAAGGGCAGAGGACGGCCCGCGGCCTCGCTGGCATTAAGGTTCTTCAGCTCGGTGCGGCCGCTGAAAGACAGCAGCAGAGGAACAAAGGGCTGCAGCAGGGCGCTCCCGCTGCCGCCGCGGGTTTTGCGCCTGGCCCCGCGCGCCACCAGGCTGATACGGCCCTGCTCGGCGCTGAGCACTTCCAGCAGCATGCTGCTGTCCCGGTAGGGGCGGCTGTGGAGGATATAGGCGGGCTGCAGACTGACACGCATAGGCTAGGCGGGGATGGCTCTGGCCAGGGAACTAAACATCGTCGTAGCCGAGGCTGCGCAAAGCGCGCTCGTCGTCCGACCACCCCGACTTGACCTTGACCCACAGGCGCAACATCACCTTGCTGTCGAATAACAGTTCCATGTCGCGTCGCGCATCCGCGCCGATGGAGCGCAGGCGAGAGCCGCCCTCGCCTACCAGGATGATTTTCTGGCCCTTGCGCTCCACGAAGATCAGGGCGGAGATATGCAGGATGCCGCCGTCGAGGGCGAATTCCTCGATCTCCACCGTGATCGCATAGGGAATTTCCTCGCCCAGCTGGCGCATGATCTTCTCGCGCACGATCTCTGCCGCCAGGAAACGCTGGCTGCGATCGGTGATCTGGTCCTCGGGAAACAGGTGCTCGGAATGCGGCAGGAATTTCAGGATCTCCCGCTCCAGCTCCGCCACGTTGTGCCGCCTCAGGGCCGATACCGGCAGGATCGCCGCGAAATCCATCTTTTCCGCCAGTGCCTGTAGATGGGGGAGCAGGCTGGCCTTGTCCTCCAACAGGTCGACCTTGTTGATCACGAGCAGGCAGGGCAGCCCGCCCTGCCTGATCTGTTCCAGCACCATGGCGTCTTCTTCCGTCCAGGCGGTGCGATCCACCACCAATACCACCAGATCCACATCGCGGATCGCAGCGCTGGCCGCCCTGTTCATATAGCGGTTTATCGCCTTGTCGGCGCCCCTGTGCAGGCCCGGCGTGTCGACAAAGATAATCTGGTGGTCTGCCTCGGTCTTGATACCGAGCACCCGGTGGCGCGTGGTCTGGGGTTTGCGGGAAGTAATGCTGATCTTCTGGCCGAGCAGGTGATTGAGCAGGGTGGACTTGCCCACGTTCGGCCGCCCGACGATAGCGACATAGCCGCAGCGGCGGCTATCAGTGGCCATCCGCCGCCAGCCTCTGCAGCGCGTCCCGGGCAGCCGCCTGTTCGGCCTTGCGCCGACTACTGCCCGAGCCCTGTGCCACCAGCTGGGGCCTGCTCAGGCGGCAGGCCACGCTGAACTGCTGGTCGTGGTCATCGCCCTCCACCGCGACCAACTCATACTCGGGCAGGGGGTTACCGCGACCCTGCAGGTACTCCTGCAGCCGGGTCTTGGCATCTTTATCCACAGCCCCGGCCGCCAGCTGGTCGAGGCGGGTGCCAAACCAGCGCAGCACGCAGTCGCGGCAGCGCTCATACCCGGCGTCGAGCACAATCGCGCCGGCGAGGGCCTCAAGGGTGTCGGCGAGAATGGACGAACGACGATAGCCACCGCTCTTGCGCTCCCCGGGGCCGAGCAGTAGATACTCACCCAGTTGCAGCTCCCTGGCCAGTTCGGCCAGGGTGTCGCCTTTCACCAGCGATGCCCGCATGCG
>JBFZEF010000203.1:0-2928 GCA_041307045.1 Halioglobus sp. | reverse complement strand
TACCCGCCCATACCTCGGCTATAACGTAATTGGCCGATCGCCATTATAGTACCCTGACTCAAGACACACAGCTCCGGGTCCCGCCTGTTTCCAATCATAATCAAGCATTAAGTCACTCAGGGGCGAGACCGGGTTCGCAAAAAGGCATCTGAACCTCCCCCCGGGTATGCGCACAAATGGCCGCGTAGGTTTCGTGCATCCGCGCCAGGTTCCAGGGGCGGCTCACCCGGTACACCAGGCTCTGGTCCGCCAACTGGGCCAGCCAGCGCAGGCGCTGCTCCTGCAGGAAGCGGAAGCTGAACAGGTAGTTGGGCAGCAGCTGCTCGAACTTGCGAAAGCCGCTGATCTCGGTGATCTCGATGCCGGCATCGGGCCCGGCCTGGTCGAGCACGTAAAAGGCGTGGATCGGCCGCGCCCGGGTGGCAAAGTGCTGCACCGGGTTGCCCAGCACTTCAAACTGGCGGAAGGGCCGGTGGTGCGGGTGCGAGGGCACCGCGTAAAAGCGCCCCTGCTCGAGGAAGGTGGCCACCTTGTCGTCCGACAGCATGGGGTGGCCCTGCTGGAGGAAGTAATCCCCCAGGGTGGACTTGCCCCCCATCGACGGGGCGATGAACAGGATGGGCTGCTCGTCCACCTCCACCGCGGCCGCGTGGATGAAGTCGTAGCCGCGCTCCAGGGTGAGGTGCAGGGGCAGGAAGATGTGGACGAACCAGAAGACCAGCAAGGCCCGGTTACCCTGGTCACCGAGCCGGTAATAGATGACGGGGTCGCCCCCGGTCCAGCTGAAGCTCGCCACGCCTTCCACCTGCAGGCACCAGGGCTGGCCGGCGGCGCTGCGGGCCGCTTCGCGGTCGGTGCGCAGGAACAGCTCGCGGCCGTGGGTGCTATACAGGGGCATGCTCTCGGCCAGGGACTCCGGGGGCGGTGGCGCTTCTGCGCCCGCCTGCCTCAACTCCAGCGCGCTGTGCTCCCCCGGCGCTACCGCGCTCACCGGTGTCGGGCGATCAAACAGCGCAAAGTCACACATGACCTTCACCCCGTAGAGGCAGTGCTCAATCATGCGCGCCGCCCCAGCTGAAGGTGGAAACCACGGTGAAGCGCTCGTGCCCTGCCCTGCCATTCACGATGTCACCCCCGCATTGCAACCAGGCGTGGGCGGAAAGGCCAGTGGGGTCGTCAGTGCGCTCACAGCCCCGGCGCACCCCCAGGTAGAACTGCCCCGGTATGTGGCGCTTTGCCAGCAGGCGCTGCACGACCAGCACCTGGGTCAGGCAGAGGCTCTGCCAGGGGGTAAACCTGGCCACGGCCTCCACCAGGCGACCTATGGCCACTGCCTCGTCCCGCTGGTCGGGCGCCAGGGCCGGCGGCGGCATGGCGAGGGGGTGGTGCCGCAACTGGCTGGCCAGGCGCTTGAAGGAGACCAGCAGCACCGCCGCCCGGTACCAACCGAGCATGAACCAGGCCTGCGCCAGCAGCAGCTTGTGGCGGGTGGGCAGGGCGATGAATTTTTGCAGCCGGTTGGTCACGATTTGCTCAGTAGCCTGCATATGGTGGCCGGTTACTGTAGCAAAGGGCCAGGCGGAACCCCACATACGAACGGTATGGTCCAGCCGCTCGAGCGATGAATCTGAATTTTCCGGAGAATATCCATGCCACCGGTCTTGCCTTTGGGGAAACATCCAGTGATAGTCCGACCCGAAATCCGCCAACCGAACTCATACAATGAAAAATTCCTCCAACGAACAGAGTGTTAAAAGTGGGAAAGCGTATTCCAGCCCCAAGTTGGTTGTCTTTGGACAGATAGCGAGCGTAACTGAAGCCCGCAGAATGGGCGCATTTCCGGATGGCGGCACCATGGTGAACATGACGCTAACGAACATGGCAGTAGTGTCCTAGGACCCTACTGTTCAAAATCAATTGCCCCTAATCTGTTCGAGCCAATCGTTCAGCATCAATGGTCGTAAATTGACATAGTTTGCAGCAGGATCACTGTCACCCCGGCTCAAGCCGGGAACTTTGGATCTATCCACGTATCGCTCCAGCGCCGGGTCGGCGCTCCAGTCATCCAGTCTTCCAGAACCTGCCTGTTCCAGGGCTGCATTCCGAATCTGACCGAGGGGGGTTTTGGGTCGCGCTATCACCTCCACCGGCAGCTGATCCTGCATCGATCTACGCAAGATGTCCTTGTTGTATAGCCATGGCAGCGCAGGCAGGGACAAAACCCATTCAATCAGGCGCCGATCCGTGTACGGGTCAGACTCCTGGGATGAGGTGAAATCACTGTGCATAAGGTGATCTTCGTTGGCCCATTCCGGAAGGAGCAGGGATGCCTTGAGGCTTGAATATCTGGACTGACTACGCGCGATATACGCTTCAGTCTCCCAGCTTTGCTCCCACTGGCTCCGTAACTGGTGTTGTTCTTCAAAGTCCGGATTCAGCCAGGAGGGATAGGGATACGCGGATGCCTGCCGCGGCCTGTGGTTTGCAAACCAAGCCCTGAACTTCTGCCCCAATCCCGTGCCGAGGCTGGGCCTGGCCCCATAACGATGCTTCAGCTTTACCAGCTGCGCCAGGGCGCCAATCAAGCCCAACTCGCTGCGAGCCACCGCTGCCGGCGGGTAATCAAAGAGTTCATCGGCTGACGTACCTGTTAATACGGTACGCCCCAGGCTGGCGAGAGTCCGCTGAAAATCAAGCAGCAGAAGGGGCTGAACATCCTCAGATGGGGCGGTGGTTGCTACCCCTCTGGCCAGAAAAGGGAAACGATCTCCGCATGTATAGTGAATAGGCAACTGCAGCCTATTGGCTACCAGGCTTGCATACCGCCGTTCCTCGCAGTGGTAGAACCGGTTATGGACCACGGTAGCAGCGTTGAGTTCGGAGTGGGGGTATTTATCGGCTATTACGGCTTGCGCCACGGCCGCCACG
>JBFZEF010000202.1:0-10462 GCA_041307045.1 Halioglobus sp. | reverse complement strand
ATCCGGTGCAGGGTGCAGTCGCCTTCGCGCAGGGTGTCCACCTCGCTGATGGTGGACCAGAAGTCACCCTCGATATGCTCGTAACCCTTCGCCAGCAGGTCGATATCGTCCAGCACCCGGTCCCGGCGGTAATCCTCCACATGCGCCAGGCCCGAACCCTTGGCCTTGATCCGCATGTTGATGTCCTTGGTCACCAGGCAGACGAACTCGTTGGGGTGCTCGGCCTGCAGGCGCAGGGCGACATTGATGATGCGGTTGTCGTTGGCCTGGGCCTGGGTGTCGTCCAGGTAGGGCACCGCGCTGTTATCCGCCATGCGCTGGTCGGGGTAGATGGCCAGGGTGCCCAGCGGGCTGCCGTCCAGGCTGGTGCCGGGAACGCTCACGCCCTGCTGGATCTGCTGCGGCGTGGCAGTGTCCACCACCTTGTCGATCATCTGGATGGCGATGCGCGCCTCCCGGCTCACCGTCTTGTCGGGGCGATCCTTGATATGGTCGAGCTCCTCCAGCACGGTCATGGGAATGACCACATGGTGCTGCTTGAAGGCGGTGACCGCCGTGGGGTCGTGCAGCAGGACATTGGTGTCCAGCACGTAGGTTTTCCTGACGACTGGTTTAAGGGTGGTTTTTCCTACACGCAGGGCTGAGCCTGAGTCCATAGAGGATTCCTCGTCGATGTTTCACTGGGTAATGGTCCGGGGAGTTTTTTGTCGTCGTCCGACAGCAGTGGTCGGGGCCGGGGTGGATGGGAGGGTGTACGATGCCCGAGCCCTGGTGGCTCGCTGGCTGCGCGCGTGCGCTGACTGGGTGACACATGGCAACAGACGATGGGCTGTGCTGCCTGCATCCGGAAATCTCTCAATGGCTGTTCCCGGTGTGGCTGGTCTCTACCGCGTTGCAACGATTATCAAACCCGCTTCGAGCGCCTGTCAATGGCAAGGGGAATGGCAATGGCAATATTCACCGCCTTGGCGCACTGCTGGCCATATCTCACTGACACAGCGGGTAATTTCCGCTACGATAGCGCGCCTGTCTCCAGCAAAACATAAGTAGCTCGCTGCATGCTCAACCAGGACGCACTGTCGCAACTCAAAGGCCTCAAATCCCAGATGGAGGCCGAGAAGGAGCACGCCGAGGCCGTCATCAAGGGTACCCAGAACCGCTACGGTTTCGCGGTGCTCGACGACGGGCGCGAGATTTTCATCCCACCGGACGAGATGCTGAAAGTCTTTCCCGACGATCGGGTGCGGGTCTGTATTCGCCCGGCCAAGGACAACAAAACCATTGCCGATATCGAAAAGCTGGTGGACAGCCCGCTGGGGGATTTCACCGGGCGCTGCGTACGCAAGGGCAAGGCCGTGTTCGTCGAGCCCGACCTGGCGCAGCTGAAACGCTGGTTGTTCATACCGCCGCACGCCCGCAACGGCGTCAAGGAAGGCGACTACATCCGCTGCGCCATCCTGCGCCACCCCATTCGCGACGGCAAACCCCAGGCCAAGGTGCTGGCGGTGATCGGTGATGACAACACCCCCGGCATCGAGAACCTGTACTGCATGGCCAAGTACCGGCTGGCATCCCAGTGGAGCGCCGCGAGCCGGCAGGAGGTCGAGCGCCTGGTAGCCGAGTGCCGGCCGCTGGAAGCCGGCAAACGCCGCGACCTGACGGACCTGGAGTTCATTTCCATCGACACCGTCAAGACCCAGGACATCGACGACGCCCTGTACGCAGAAATCAGCAGCACGGGCTGGACCCTGTTCGTCGCCATTGCCGACCCGACGGCCTACATCGTCCCCGCCAGCGAACTGCACCGGGACATACTCGCTCGCGGCTCGTCGGTGTACTTTCACGGCGACGTGCTGCCGATGCTGCCGGAGGAGCTATCACAGGACACCTGTGCCCTGTCCGAGGGCAGTGACCGCCCGGCCCTGGTCTGCAAGGTGGCCGTCAGCGACGACGGCGAGGTCGGGAATTGCGAATTCCTTGAAGCCATTGTCCGCTCCCGGGGCAAATTGTCCTACTACGGGGTCGAGCGCTATCTCAGCGGCCAGGGCAGCGAACTGATGAGCCATGCCACGCCGCTGGAAGCGCTGTACCAGGTGTTTCGCGCCCTGCGCGCACACCGGGAAAAGCACGGGCTGGTGATGGAGGAGCGGCGCGAGTACCGCTGGATCCTCAACGACCGCAAGCAGATCGAAACCATCGAGCCCTATGAGAAACTGTTGTCGCAGAAGCTGGTGGAAGAGTGCATGATCGCCGCCAACCGCTGCGCCGCCCGCTTCCTGCGCGAACACGGGGCCAATGGCCCCTACGTCATCCACCCCGGCATCCGCGCCGACCGGCTGGATGAGGCCCGCAAGTTCCTTGCCATGCACGCGCCGGGCATCGCGGCGGCCGACCCCACCAGCGTGACCGGCTACCGTGACATCGTGCGCCACCTGTCCGCCGATGAGCACCGTCTGCCGCTGCGGGCAATGATCAACCGCCTGCTCACTCGCGCCGAGTTGAGTCACGAGCCGGGCGCCCACATGGGCATGGCGCTGGAAACCTATACCAATTGCACATCACCCCTGCGCAAGTACGTGGATTTCCTGGTACACCTGCAAATCAAGGCGGTGCTGCACCAGCAAACCCCGGACCGGGTGCACCCCGAGCAGCTCGTCGCCCTCGCGCAGAGCCTGCAGAACATCCGCAATGCCACCCAGGAGGCCGAGCGCTGGCTGGCGGGAAAGTACCTGGCGCGCCTGGCCGCCGACGGCGACGTCACCTTCAGGGCACGGCTCAGCCACGTCAACAGCAGCGGCTTCACGGCACGCCTGGAGGACAGCGGACTGGAAGGCTTCGTCGACCTGCGCAAGGACCCGGAGAAATTCAGCTACGACAAGTGGGGCGCGAGCCTGACCAGCACCACGCGCAGGTTTCAGTTGCAGCAGGCCGTGGAACTACGGTTCCTGGGGGTGGACGCGGACGACCAGCACCGGGCCCTGTTCGCCCTGGTGGAGGGTTGCGGGCTGAAGCCGCCGAAAGCGGATTCGAAGGAAGTCACCGCTGCTGCGAGCTAGTGGGCGCGGCGGCCTGCCATCGAGGCGAGGGCCCACCCCGCCCCGTGGACAGGCAGATCAGAAGCTGGCGTGGCCGGGGGTGCGGGGAAACGGTATCGCATCGCGCACGTTGTCCATGCCGGTCACATAATTGAGCAGGCGCTCGAAGCCCAGGCCGAAACCCGCGTGCGGCACCGTGCCGTAGCGGCGCAGGTCGCGGTACCACCACAGCTCCCGCTTCTGGTGCTCGTCCATGCGCTTATCCAGCACCTCGAGGCGCTCTTCGCGCTGGCTGCCGCCGATGATCTCGCCGATGCCCGGAGCCAGCACGTCCATCGCCGCCACCGTCTCGCCATCGTCATTGAGGCGCATGTAGAAGGCCTTGATATCCTTAGGGTAGTTCATCACCACCAGCGGGCGCCCCACGTGCTGTTCGGACAGGTAGCGTTCGTGCTCCGAGGCCAGGTCCAGCCCCCAGGCAACCGGGAATTCGAAGCGCTGGCCACACTGCTGCAGGATGTCGATCGCCTGGCGGTAGTCCATCCGCTCGAACGGGCTGTCGATCACCGTGCGCAGGCGGCTTATCACGGTGGCATCGATATGCTGGGCAAAGAAGGCCATGTCGTCCTCGCGCTCTTCCAGCACGCGGGTGAATACGTGCCGCAGCAGGTCCTCGGCCAGGTCG
The DNA here is from genome assembly GCA_041307045.1 of Halioglobus sp. Lineage (GTDB taxonomy): Bacteria > Pseudomonadota > Gammaproteobacteria > Pseudomonadales > Halieaceae > JARRPM01. The sequence continues at coordinate 6,742 of JBFZEF010000202.1, read as the reverse complement.
GCGTCGTCGTGGAGGTCGGCAAAGGCGATTTCCGGCTCCACCATCCAGAATTCGGCGAGGTGGCGGCTGGTGTTGGAGTTTTCGGCGCGGAAGGTGGGGCCGAAGGTGTACACCTTGCTCATGGCCAGGCAGTAGGACTCCACCTCGAGCTGGCCGGAGACCGTGAGGAATGACTCGCCGCCAAAAAAGTCCTGGCTGAAATCCACTGCGCCCGCCGCAGTGCGGGGCAGGTTGGCCAGGTCCAGGGTGCTGACACGGAACAATTCACCGGCGCCTTCGCAGTCGCTGCCGGTGATAATCGGCGTATTGATCCAGTAAAAACCGTTGCTATGGAAATAATTGTGGATGGCATTGGCCAGGGTGGCCCGGACCCGGGTGATGGCGCCGATGGTATTGGTGCGCGGGCGCAGATGCGCCTGGGTGCGCAAGTATTCAAAGCTGTGGCGCTTCTTGGCGATTGGATAGGTTTCGGGGTCGTCCACCCAGCCCACCACCTGTACGCTCGCTGCCTGGATCTCGACGCTCTGGCCCTTGCCCTGGGAGGCCACCAGTTCGCCGCTGACCACTACGGCGCAGCCAGTGGACAGGCCCAGCACCTCCGATTCGTAGTTGGCCAGGGTCGCGGGAGCCACCGCCTGGATCGCATCAAAACAGGAGCCGTCATGCACAGCGAGGAAAGAAATTCCAGCTTTGGAGTCCCGCTTGCTGCGCAACCAGCCCCTGACGTGGACCGGCTGCCCGACGGGCAGTGCGCCCGCCAGCAGGCGCTGTACGCTCGTGTATTCGGCCATCGGCGGCTACCTGGCGATACGCGTGATCTTGGTGCCTTCCAGGGTCAGGTTGTACATCAGGCCCTCATTGGAAAACACAAAACCGATCACTGCCTGCTGCAGGGTATTCGCGTCGATACTGCCATCCGCTCCCAGCGCGGCCAGGGCCACGCTGCCATCCACCCCCACGGTCCAGCCGGCGCTGTTCTGGAATTTTTTCAGGGCCTCTTGCGTCATAAAGAGAAGGACCTTGGACTTCTTCTGGATGCCCGCCTGCAGGCCGAAAGAGGCCCCGGCGGTAGTGAAATAGGAGGTCGGCTTGCCGGGCACCAGCAGGGTGCCCTCGCCGAACTCGCCGCCCACACCAAAACCCATCTTGACCACATCGGGGAAGACCAGCACACCGGCCGCCTGGTCGAGCAGCTCTCCCGCCTTGCCGGAGTGCTTGCGCAATTCTTCCAGCGCCGCGACGCTGCCGCTATCTATGGTCTCCTTGCTGTCTGCCCGCAGCAGCGGCGCCGGCACAAGCAGCAAGAGGGTCATCAGCGCCGGGATGATCGCGCCGCGTGTCAAATGGAACATCGTCAGTTCTCCCTGGGATTCTTCAAGTGGAAACACGGCGTTCGCACCGTGCGCCGACCCGACCCCGCAGGGCCGCCGGCGCGGGAATTCTACACCAAGCGCGCGATCCGGTGCAGTTAGCCTGCAAACCTTGTAGAGGTCGCCAAATGCAGCTCTAATGGTGCCGGGTGCTACAACAGATCAGGCGCGCAGGTACCGACATGAAAAAACACGCTATTGAATCCCTCGAGGGCGGCAGCTATATCAGCTTCGCCACCCGCAAAAAATCCGGCGATTTTGTCGCCACGCCGGTCTGGTTCGCCCCGGACGGGGACAGCTACTACCTGTTCTCGGCAGGGGACGCTGGCAAGGTGAAGCGCCTGCGCAATTTCAGCGAGGCGCGCATCGCCGCCTGCACGGTGTCCGGCAAGCTGACGGGGGAGTGGATGGATACCCGGGCCTTCCTGCTCGACCAACCGGCGGACACGGCACGGGCATTGCAGGCCCTGCGGCGCAAGTACGGCTGGCAGATGAAGATCGGCGACTGCTTTTCCACCCTCACCGGAAAAATGAATCGGCGCCAGTACATTCGGGTAGAGCGGCCTAAGCACCGCGCGGCGTCGCGCTGAGCCCGGCCCCCGCCAGCCGCGCCTTGCGCACCGCGTCCAGCTGCCGCCGGTAGTCGCCGATCTCCGACTGCAGGGTGGCGACATCGATCGCCCGCTCCATGTCGAGGGCGGCCGCATCCAGGTCCCCGAGCTGGTAGTGGATGAGCCCGCGGCTGAACAGCAGGTGGCCGTCATCCGCCAGCAACGCCACCGCCCGATCATAGTGGGCGAGCGCCGCCGGCCAGTTCCCCGCCGCTGCCGCTTCATCGCCCTGCCAGGCATGGTAGTAGGGGTTCGCCTGGCGATGCCGGTCGACCCTGCCGAGCCAGTGCGCCTGCTCCTGCAGGCGCCCTTCCAGGCCATAAAGCACCGCCAGGTTGGTCATCGCTGAGAACTCGCTGCCATCCAGGTCCAGTGCCTGCAGGTAGCTCTGCTCCGCTTGCCTGTGCTGGCCATTGGCGCGGTAAAGAGCGCCGAGGTTGACCCACAAGTGGGCATTGGCGGGGCTCAACTGCAGCGCCTGCACAAGGTAGTACCACGCGGTCGCCAGCTCCCGGCGACCCAGGGCATCAATGGCGATATTGTTGTAGTAAAGGGCCTCGGCCTCGGCGTCGCTCAGTTCCCGTGATGCTGCAATTTTCCGCGCGGGCAACGGGTCGATATCGACCATGTAGTGGGTGCCGTTCGGCAGCCGCACCAGCACATTCACATGCAGCCCGACCTGCACCCGCTCGCCCACCCGGCTCCACTGGGGCCGCACCTCGACCCACTGGTAGCGCGCATCCAGCCCGGCTTCCCGCGCCAGTGCCACGAACAGGTTGGCGTAGGACAGGCAGTTGGCGAAGCCCCGCTGGAACACCTCGCGCGCGCTGCCCTCGGCGGAGGGATCGTACTGCATGTCCAGGCCGCCGGCTCCCCGCACCGCCTGGTGCAGGGACATCAGCCGCAGGCGCTGGTCGGACTGGTCGATGGTATAGCGCGCGACGAACTGCCGCATGGGCTCATCGAGGGACAGCAACTCAGCCCGGGGCACACGGTTGGCGGCATCCGCTACCGTCAGGGTGGCATCGCCAAGCTGCAGGGGGGGAAGACTGCCGACCGTGGCGTTGTCCACCGGCGAGCCGGCACAGCCGGTAAGGCAAAAGGCCAGTACCAGCAGCGCGGCTGCAAGGGGATGCCCCCGCCCACGCGAGCGCGGGATCTGGCCTGTAAAGTTCGGCATGGAAGACGCCATACGCCCCTCCTCAGGCCCAGTATAGGCCAGCGTCGGCCCCCGGTGCGCGCCCATTTTGATCTGGATCAATGCAGGCCCTGCACCGCTGCGCGACGCTTTTTGCCTGGATCTGGCCTGAAGAGCAATAAGGAGGAGCAATCCCATGACCCAGCACTTGTCCCCCGAAGATACCGCCGCGGATCGGCGCGCCATGCGCCAGCTGTTCACTGTTATCGGCTGCTTTGTCATCGCCACCGCGATCTTGGCCGTGAGCGTCGGCCTGATCATGGGCTAGGGCTTCAGGCCGCCGTGTGCATGCCGCACTCGCGGCCGTCCTGCACCTTGGTAGGGTCGAAGTAGTGCCGGCAGCTGGGTAGCCGGTGCCGCGCCATGTAGTCCTCCACCTGGTCCTGTGACCAGTGAAAGATCGGCGCGACCTTGATAATGCCGCGGCCGTCCTTGGACACGATGTCCAGGGTTTTGCGATGGTCGGTTTCCTCCCGGCGAATGCCAGTCAGCCAGACCTCGGGGGCAAAGTCCTGCAGGGCCCGCTCGAAGGGCTCGAGTTTCACCTGCCGGGTGAATTCCCGGTGCCGCTCTTCCTCGTCCACCGTGGGTATACCGCCCATGATCGCGTTGCGGCGTTCGCTGGTCATCTTGGGGGAGTAGACGTGGATGTTGATCCCGAGGTCGCGGATCAAGCGCTCGGCCACCACGTAGGTGTCGCGCAGGTTGTAGCCGGTGTCCACCCAGATAGTGGGCAGGTTCCTGTCGACCTGGCTGACCATGTGCAGCAGCACCGCGGCATTGCGGCCCATACTGGTGGTGGCGATGGTCGGGCGCCCCAGGTCCAGCGCCCAGCGCACGACGTCCTGTGGGCTGGCGTCCCGCAGGCTGGCGTTTACGCTGTCGAAATCCAGTTCCGGGGCCTGCATGGCTCGCATTTTTGAGTTCGGGGGCCGCACTGTAAAGAACAAGAAAGCGGTATACAAATAACTAAGCTTCATATGGTTATTCTTGCCCGGGGGCCGCTGGCCGCAGCGGCGCCGCGCTGGCGGAAATCGCCAGTTTTGCTGGCATCGAGTCGCACTTGCCCGCCCCCGGGCGGGCGCGAATACTGGCGCCAGTATCCATTGTGCCCATCCCCCGGAGAGCCCCATGCGCAATCCCCTGTGTGAACGTCTCGGTATCGACTATCCCATTTTTGCTTTCACCCACTGCCGCGATGTGGTGGTGGCCGTCAGCAAGGCGGGGGGCATCGGCGTGCTCGGCGCCGTGGGCTTCAGCCCTGCCCAGCTCAAGGAGGAACTGGACTGGATTGACGCGCACATCGGCGACAAGCCCTACGGCGTGGATATCGTCATTCCCCAGAAATACGAGGGCATGGGCGACATGGACGCCCGGGAGATGGAGGCCCAACTGTGGAAGATGGTGCCGCAGGAACACATAGACTTCGCCCAGAAGCTGCTGGCGGACGCCGGCGTGCCGCCCTGGCCGGACGGCACCACCACCATGGGCCTGATGGGCTGGACCGACGCCACCGCCACGCCCCTGCTGGAGGAGGCCCTCACCCGGCCCAAGTGTGTTCTGATCGCCAACGCCCTGGGCACGCCGCCGGCGGACAAGATCAAGATGGTGCAGGACTCGGGCCGCCTGATCGGCGCGCTCTGCGGCAAGGTGAAGCAGGCCGTGGCCCACAAGAAGGCGGGGCTGGATTTCGTCGTGGCCCAGGGCGGTGAGGGCGGCGGCCATACCGGCAGCGTGGGCTCCATCGTGTTGTGGCCGCAGATCGTCGACGCCATCGGCGACACCCCCATGCTGGCGGCCGGCGGCATCGGTGACGGCCGCCAGATTGCCGCGGCCCTGGCCATGGGCGCGGCGGGCGTGTGGACCGGCTCCCTCTGGCTCACGGTGGAGGAGGCCCATACCCAGCCCGCCCAGAAGGAATCGCTGCTCAGGGCCACCAGCGAGGATACCGTTATCTCCCGCTCCTGGACCGGCAAAACCTGTCGCATGCTGAAGAACGAGTGGACCGAGGCCTGGGAGCGCCCGGGCGCGCCGAAGCCCCTGGGTATGCCGCTGCAGGGCATGGTCACCTCGGACGGCATGCGCCGCACCTCCGCCTACGCCGGGGTGGCCGAGTGCCAGAAAGTCGCGTTCAATCCCTGTGGCCAGGTGATCGGGCAGCTCAACGAGGTGCAGTCCTGCCGGCAGGTGATCTACCGGCTGCTGGACGAGTACGTGGACGCGGTGGAGAAGGCCGGCCGGATGCTGCCGGAAGTCTGAGCTTCGCTCCTAGGCCGCCTGGCGGGAGCGGGTTTTCTCCAGCTCGGCGTGCAGTTCCAGGAACTGGGCTGTCAGCTTGTGGCCGGGGGCCATGTCGATGAGCGGTCGGTGGTCCCGGTGGGACTCCTTCATCTTCACCGAAGTGGTCAGGTAGGTGTTGAAGATCGGGTAGCCCTCGGCCTCCAGTTCCGCCACCAGTTCGCCGGGCAGGCGGGCCTGGGCGCTGAACTGGTTGATCACGATGCCCTCCACTTCCAGCTCCGGGTTGTGGTCCTCGCGCAGTTCGGCGACGTTTTCCATCAGGGAGTAGAGGCTCTGGCGGGCAAAGCTGTCGCAGTCGAAGGGCACCAGCACCGAGTCCGCCGCGATCAGGGCCGACTTGGAAAAGAAATTGAAGTTGGGCGGGGTATCGATGTAGATCCGGTCGTACTCCCCGTCCAGCTTGTCCAGGGCGTCGCGCAACTTGTAGATCTTGTAACGCGACTCCAGCTCCTTCTCCAGCACCGACAGCACCGGGCTGGAGGGCATCAGGTACAGGTTCTCGTAGGGGGTTTCCCAGACGAAGGAATCGGGGTTCTGGCCCATCTTGCGTGAACCCACGGTCTGCTTGAACAGGCCCGCCACGCCCTGGGCCTCCGCCGGGAATGCCTCGGCGTCGATCTCTCCCACCAGGTAATGGGTGGTGTTGCCCTGCACGTCCAGGTCTATTACCAGGGTGCGGTAGCCCATGGCCGCGCCGATCGCCGCCAGGTTACAGGTGATACTGGTCTTGCCGACCCCGCCTTTCTGATTGAAAACAACACGTCTCATGATTACCGGATCCACCGTGGAAGAGGGTTTGGAGGAAGGCGCCCAGTGTAATAAAACCCCTGCGCCAATGTAAGCGCGCAGCGAGACAACGGCGGGGCCGGTGGCGGCCGCGCCTCAGTCTTTGATTGCGATCAGGTGGATCTCGAACACCAGCACGGTATTGGGCCCGATGGCGGCGCCGGCACCCCGCTCTCCGTAGGCCAGCTGCGGCGGGCAGACAATACGCCACCTGGCGCCCACCGACATCAGCTGCAGGGCCTCGGTCCAGCCCGGGATGACCTGGTTCACGCCGAACTGCGCCGGCTCGCCCCGCTCCACCGAACTGTCGAACACCGTGCCGTCCACCAGTGTGCCGTGGTAATGGGTCACCACGGTGGACCTCGGCCCGGGGCTGGCGCCACTGCCGGCCTCCAGCACCTCATACTGCAGGCCACTTGCCGTCGTGGTCACTCCCTCCCGCGCCGCGTTGGCCTGCAGGAAAATCTCTACCGCCG
>JBFZEF010000198.1:0-2982 GCA_041307045.1 Halioglobus sp. | reverse complement strand
GGACATGGCCACTGCTGCCTGGTTGCCCACCGTGCGCAGCAGCTCCAGCTCCTGCCGTTGGTAGAGATCGCCCGACCGCTTGCCGCCCAGCAAATAGAGGCCGAGCAACTGCCCACCGCTTACCAACGGCAGCGCGATCTGCACCCCGGCCTGGCGCCACGCGGCCGGGGCCTGGTCGCCCCGGGCATCCGCCTCCTGCTCGCGCTGGCCTTGCAGCAGCACGACGCGTGCCGCCGTTTCCATCCGCCGGATAAACGGGCTGCGGGCCATCACCGCCAGGCCGAGCCCGTCGGCCGGCTCGAGCAGGGGCTGGAGACGAGTTTCGTCCTGGTTCAGCACCAGGAGCCAGGCCCGCTCGATCGCCATCTCTTCCGGCACCTGCTCCAACAACAGATGCGCCAGATCGGAGAACAGCAGGCTGGTATTCAGTTCCTCACTCCACTGCGCCATGGCCCGCTGATAATTCAACTGCCGGCGAAAGAAGGCCCGGTCGATCACGGCCTGAATTCGGCTGCGCAGCGGCGTGGCCAACAGCCCGATCAACAGCGCCGAGATGAACAGCACCAACGCCTGGTGCGGGCCCCCGGCTGCCAGGCCCAGCGCTGTCGACAGCCCTGACACCAGGAGCAGGTACACGGCCACCAGGCCGGCGGTCAAGAGCGCATAAACCACGCTGCGCTTGATAACGAGCGTGACGTCCATCAGGCCATAGCGCAGTATGGCCAGAGCGAACGCGACCGGCAGCGGGATGGCCGTCAGCGACACCACAGCAGTCAGGAGCGTCGTCTGCAGCTTGAGCGCGGTCAGGAGCATGTCCACGATGCCGCCGGCTACGGCCACCATCAGGCCCCACACGATCCACTGGATCTGCCGCCTGGCCACCGCGTCGCGGCTGGTAATATAGACGTGCCCCAGGCTCACCAATCCGAACGCAGCGGCCAGGATCAGGTAACCAAAGGTGATGTTCACCCAGTAGTAATAGCGCGGCGCGTTGAAGGTTCCAAGCTGGGCTTCGAGCGCCTGGTAGAAAGCATAGGCGATCAGCACACTGAATATCAGGCCGGGGAGATAAAGCCCGAATCGCCATGGCCCGCGGGCCACCGGCCATTCCCTGGGAAATGCCAGAAAAAAGCTCAGGGTCAGGCCCGGTGCGAGGCCCAGCACGGCCGCCTGGACAAAGACCAGCCCCGGCCACCACACGTGCGCCACGCCATAGTACAGCCCGATGGCAGACGTGGCCAGAAAAAACAGGCGCGCCGCCCGGTGCTGAGGCCGCTGCCAACCCACGACCGCGCCGACACTCAAAAAAGCCAGGGCGACGAGGTTGCTCGACACAAGAACGGGCTGCGGGCTCTTGAACCGGATTGGCATCGCCACTTCCACCCGCCGCTCGCCTCGCTGCAGTTCGATGGTCGCCGTGCTGCCTATCACCAGGCTATTGAGGGCGCGGCGCGCCTGGAGGGCGGTCCTGACCGCCAGGCCGTCTATCGTCAGCAGGCGATCGCCCACCCTTACTCCCTCGGCTCTGGCCTGTTCAGAAAGACCATTGTCGAGCACCTGCAGGTCCTTGCCTATGTCAAAGCCCGGCGAGCGCTCGGAAAGGTGGAGCCCGGCCGCGACCAGGAGGATCGTCAAGCAGGTGGCCGCCACCCCACCGACGACCACACGGCCCAGCACGTCCCTGCGCACGCTCGGTGCACCGGCGCTCATTGCACCTGCTTCTCCGTCGTAACGCGCTTGATCTCGGCCACCAGCGCCTCCACCGAGAGCGGCTTGGTCATGTATTGGGTCGCGCCCAGCCCCAGCACCTTCACCTTGTCCCGGTCCTTATCCACTGCGCTGGCCGTCATGACAATGATCGGGATAGAGTCGGTGGCCCGGTCGGCCTTTAGCCGGCGTATCACTTCATAGCCATCCATACCCGGCATCTTCAGGTCCAGCAGCACCAGGTCTGGCCGGGCGTCGGTCGCCAGGCTAAGTGCTTCCGCGCCGTTCGTGGCCGACGTCACTTGATAGCCGTGCAGCGACAGCGCCTGTTCCAGCAGCGTCAGCACGTCCGGTTCGTCGTCCACCACCAGCACCCGGCCCGATTCCTGCCTGTCACCTTGCTTGCTGTGCAACATCGCCTGGCGGATGCTCAGCATCAACTGCTCTTCACCAAACGGCTTGCACACATAGTCGACCGCGCCCAGCGCATAGCCCCGGTCGGCTTCACTCAGGATCGAGACGATAATCACCGGGATGGGTGCCGTGACGGGGTGGTCCTTGAGCTGCTCCAGCACCAGAAAGCCGTCCATATCGGGCAGCATGATATCCAGCGTGATCAACTGTGGCTGCTCTTCCCGCGCCAGCCACAGTGCATCCTGGCCGCTGCCGGCCAGCAGCACGTTATAGCCCTCGGCCTCCAACTGGTGTCGCAAGAGCAGGGCCAGATCGCGATCGTCCTCGATGACCAGCACCTTCGACCGGCGGCCCACGGGCAGCGCCGTCTCTGCCACCACGACACCCTCTTCCGGCTCGAGGACCTCGGGCAGGTCCGAGGTGATGGTGGGCAGCGTAAAGTGGAAAGTGGAGCCGCTGCCCAGGTCGCTGTCCACCCAGATGGTTCCGCCCAGCATCTCGACGAACATCTTGGTAATAGACAGGCCCAGGCCACTGCCGCCCACCTCTTGCACCATGGGATGATCGGCCCGATAGAAGCGGTCGAAAATACGACCGAGGTCATCCGGGGCGATGCCGATGCCGTTGTCGCGCACGTCCACCTGCAAAAAGCCCTCGCCCCGCGTCGCCGGCATCAGCGTCACCATTACCTGGCCGCCGCCTGGTGTGTATTGCCAGGCATTGGCAATCAGGTTGGTGAGCACCTGGGTGATGCGCGCCGCGTCACCCCGCACTTGCGGCAAGCTCGGTGGCTCCTGCCACAGCAGCGCCAGGCCCTTGTCTTTGTACTGCGCTTCGAATGTGGTCACCACCTGCGACACG
>JBFZEF010000197.1:0-3665 GCA_041307045.1 Halioglobus sp. | reverse complement strand
CCACGCCTGATACTACTGTGATTATAGGGGGGCAGTTGTTGTCTGTCGAGGTCGGCCGCGGAGTACAACATCCTCAGCCGGCTGGAGGAAATCAGTAGCCCAGGTAGGTTCCGCCCATATGGCGTCCGAACTTGGGCACGAACATGTCGTTGAAACCGTGCCACTGGCCGTATCTGGGCTCGAGCTCGTCGTAGGCTTCGCCCAGTATTTCGCGCATTAGCGGCCCGTCGGTGGCGCTCTCGACACCCCGGGCCACGAGTCGCTTGCGCACGGCGTCCTGGAACTCGGCTGTCATGGTGCGATACGCCTTGAGATCCTCCGCAGAACCGCGATCGCCATGGCTGGGCACGTAATGCGCCGCACCCAGGGCGAGAAGGCGATCGAGTGCGCGAATGTAACCCGGATAGTAGAAGTCTGGAAAATCAAAGGGTGGCAGCATCCTGACGAACATCATGTCGGGGGCGTAGACGACGCGTGCAGCCGGAATATGAAACCCGTACAGGGTATGGGAGTGGGAGAAGGGCATGTACAGCGCCTCGATGGTGACATCGCCAAGCTGCAAGGTCCGGTCGCCCGTGATCGGGTTGGTGACTGTCGCGACCCCTAGTGCGGCGTCGGGCCAATCGGCGACCAGCTGGTTCACATCGCTGTGGCCGATAACCTCCAGGCCGCCCAGTAACTCCGATCCCCTGATATGGTCCAGATGGTTATGCGACAGTATCACCCAGCGGATGGGTTCGCCGGGAAACTCGCGTTCGAGTGCCGCTTTCAGCGCCGCTGCATGCGCATCGTTGAAGCTGTCGATAACGGCTATCCCTTCCGAGGTCCGCACCACCAGTGAGCGCGTGAACCCCTTTTCAAAGGCGTAGACCGGGCCGGACACGCGATACAAAGCCGGCGCGATGCGGTCGTATTCGGAGAAATAGGCAGCGGGAAGCGCCTGCGCAAAGACCGTCTTGCGCAGCGAGTTACCGCCACCGGACCAGGCAATGGCCGCGACGGCAGCGAGCGCCAGTACGGCGACGACAATGATACGACCAGGGCGCATGGCGGCACTCTCCTGTTGCATATTATGTAGGCGATCGCCCGGGCAGTTAGCTCTGCCGGTCCCTGCGCAACCGTGTTACGCTGGGCGCGCAGACTGCTGGTATCGCCGATCCTGGCCTGACTGCAATTTCTGAAAGTATAGTGCTGAGAACAGACTGATGACAATGTCCAAACGCCGCTGGATAATTGCCATTGCGGCCGCGTTGTATCTGTATTTCCTGTTGCCGGCTACGGCGGGCATATTCTACGAACTGTATCACCTGACCCACATAGAGCCCCTCTACTGGGGTTACAGCGGCTTTAAGGCGGCGGGCTATTACTTCGGAGTCTATGAGTACAGGTTGGCAGTCTGCCTGGTGGTGGCCGCCGGGTTCATTGTCATTCCCGTGTTGTTCAAGAAGCTCCGCAGAGCCTGAGAGTTTGCAATGAATCGACGCGAATTCCTCCAGTGCGCCGCCATCCTGATCTCGGGTGCCAGCGCCAGCCAGCTCGGTTTCAGCCTGAGCGCCGAACAGCAGGTCTACCTGGCGAGCGCCCCCGACTTCAATTCGACGCCGGTTGACTATTTCACCCCGGCGCAGCGCAGGATCGTGGCGGCGATGAGCGAGGTAATCATCCCGCGGACCGACACTCCAGGTGCGATCGATGCACGCGTACCGGCTTTCATCGAGCTGATGGTGGCCAACTGGCTTAATGACGAGGAGCGAGCGATCTTTGGTGCCGGGCTGCAGGATATCGAATCCCGCATTCCCCTCGAATACGGCAGGCCGTTTGACCAACTGGAGACCCGTGAACAACTCCAGATCATGGAGCAGCTGGAAGGCGCCGCCGCAGATTCGCCCTGGTACGAGTTTGGCAACTCGCGGCGGGACTACATCAGCGATGCGCCATTCATCTGCCAGTTGAAGGAGCTGACCATCTGGGGCTTTTTTACGTCGCAGGAGGGAGCAACCCAGGTGCTGCGCTATGAGCCCATGCCGATGCATTTTGATGGTGACGTTCCGCTTGCGCCAGGCGAGAGTTCCTGGGCAATCCCGCTGTTGGTGTAAACGGGCGATGGATAACGATGAGCGCAATGACTGACCATGATTTCGATGCCATCGTCGTAGGCTCTGGTATTTCCGGCGGCTGGGCGGCCAAGGAACTGACTCAGAAGGGGCTGAGGGTATTGCTGCTGGAGCGGGGCAAGCCGCTGCAGGCCGGCAGCGGCTACCTGGGCGAGCATGCGCCCAACTGGAAGCTCCCCTTCCAGGGCAAGCGCCCGCGCCAGCTCTACCAGGAGGAGTATCCGGTTCAGAGCCAGGTCTATGCCTTCAGCGAGGCCAACCGGCAGTTCTGGAACAACGACAAGGAAAATCCCTATGCCGAGGAGGAGGGTAAGCCATTTCTCTGGGCGCGCTCTGACGTGGTGGGTGGCCGCTCACTGCTCTGGGCACGCCAGACCTACCGCTGGAGCGAACAGGATTTCAAGGCGAACGCGACGGATGGCCATGGCATACCCTGGCCGGTAGGCTACGACGACATTGCGCCCTGGTACAGCTACGTGGAGAAGTTCGTGGGCATCAATGGCAAGAAGGAGGGTTTGCCGCAGCTGCCGGACGGTGAATTCCAGAAGCCCATGCCATGGTTTGCGCTGGAGCACACCATCCACGAGCGGCTGAAGAAAAAGGCACCCGACGTCACCCTCACCAATGGCCGCTGCGCCGTCCTGACCGAAGACCTTCCCGGCCGCCAGGCCTGCCACTTCTGCGGGCCCTGCGAGCGCGGCTGCTCCACCGGCAGTTATTTCAGTTCCCAGAGTTCAACGCTCCCGGCGGCGGCGGCCACCGGAAGGCTTACACTGCGGGCCAATACCGTTGTCGAGCGGCTGGAATATGACAAGGCCACCGGCAGGATTGCGCGCGTGCACGTAATCGACACTGTTACCCGGCAGCGCACGGCATTTTCGGCGAAAATGTTCTTTCTGTGTGCATCTACTGTGGGCAGTACCCAGATCCTCATGAACTCCGCCAGCGAGGCATTCCCGAGCGGGCTGGCCAACAGTAGCGGTGTACTGGGCCGTTATATGATGGACCACACCACGGGCGTGAGCGCTATCGGCATCTTCCTGGACAACATGGACAGTTACTATCACGGCAACCGGCCCACCGGCCTGTATATTCCGCGATTCAGGAACGTCGGTGGACAGGACGAGGACGCCGACTTTGTGCGCGGCTACGGTTACCAGACGGCGACCCTGCGTATGGACTGGCAAACCGGAATCAACGCCAGGGGCTTTGGTGCCGAGTTGAAGGACAAGCTGCGCAAGCCCGGGCCCTGGATCTTCGCGCTGGCCGGATTCACCGAGTGCCTGCCGCGCGAGTCAAACCGCATGTACCTGAGCAGGGACAAGGTGGACCGTTACGGGATACCGCAGGTGGTGTTTGATTTCCAGTGGAGTGAGAACGAGATCAAGCTGCGCCGGGATGCGAGGAAACACGCCGAGCGCCTGCTGAAGGCCGCCGGCGCGGTTCTCATAGTGCCGGAAGAAGACAAAATGTCCCTGCCTGGTGAGGGCATACATGAAATGGGTACGGCGCGCATGGGGGCTGACCCGGCCACCTCCGTGCTCAACACCC
>JBFZEF010000196.1:0-6294 GCA_041307045.1 Halioglobus sp. | reverse complement strand
TCACGGCCAGGAAATTGGTATCGCTCCGGAGCTTAAACACTCTACTTACTTCAAAAGTGTCAATCTGCCATTGGAAGACAGGTTCATCGAACTCATCAGGAAATACCAGTTTGAAGGAGTCGGCGCTCCGGTCATGGTGCAGTCCTTTGAAGTGTCGAATCTGAAGTACCTGCGCGAGAAACTGCCTCATATCCAGATTGTTCAGTTGCTGGATGAGGTGCAGGAGCGTCCGGCCGATCAGGCGGCAATAACGTACGGGGATATGGCGACCGAAGCAGGTATGGAAGAGATCGCCAGGTATGCCGATTGGATCTCGCCCTGGAAGCCGTACATTATTCCATTTGATCCGGACACAAAGCGGCTGCTGCAGCCGACGCGTTTTATCGAGCTGGCCCAAGGCCAGGGTTTGAAGGTGGTTCCGTATACGTTTCGCAATGAGAATCAATTTTTGTCGATCGAAGATCAGGGACGCCCGGAACAGGAGTACTGGCGGTTTTTTGAGCTGGGTGTCGATGCGGTATTTTCTGATCACCCCGACACAGCCGTCGCCGTGCGCAGTGAGTTTTTGAAGAATAGGAAAAGCTTCACCCCCGAGTCATCGAAGGTTCACCTCCAGTCCTCACCCTGAGTTCGCGCCCGCAGATCGCGGTGTCAACGCGACGTTCTGTCATATATCTTCAACCAGAGCGACACATTTTCCCGGTAACGTCGCATCAACGATGCCGGAGCGCTGCAAATCGATGCTCGACCTCAAGCCCAGCTCCGAACCCACATTTTATTTTTCCGCCGGGATGCTCCTGCAGGCGTTGGCCGATGGGAGGTACCCTGGCCATCTGGAAGCGGCGGCGCAGCTGAATCCCGGCTGCGACATCGGGCACCACAGCCCGGTGCGCTGACAGCGCCTTGTTTCCCGCCCCACTGGCACTTTTCCTCCTCGGCTGCCTGCACGAGGACGTGGCGATTGTCACCGCCGGTTACTTCGTGGTGGAGCGCGGCGTGTCACCATGGGTGGCGGGCGGGTGTGCCCTCGGGGGCGTGCTGGTCAACAACCTGATGCTTTACTACCTGGGCAGGCTGCTGCGGGATCATCCATGGATGCAGCGCTGGTTATCGCACCGGCATGCGCCGATCATTCGACGGCACCTGGAACAACGTCTGCTGGCAACTTTCACGCTTGCGCGCTTCGGTCACAGCATTTTGATGCCGGCACTTGTCAGCTGCGGTTCTTTGCGTATTCCAATTCAGCGTGTCCTGCCGGTCATTGCCCTGACCGCCGCCGCATACGTCGCCCTGTTGCTGACGCTTGTGATCGTAGTCGGCGCGGCGGTGATGAGCGACCTGGGCAACTGGTCTTGGGTGGTGCCGGTAGCGCTGGCACTGGGAATAGCCGCCTGGATTATCCGTCGGCGCCTGGCGCGACGACGAGCCTGAGTTGCACTGTCCGCCCGATCTCGCGACCAGGTCGCGATTACAGCTTGCCGCCACTCAGATCTTCAATACGGTCCTGGGACAGGCCAAGCGCTTTACCAATACGCGTCAACAGAGCGGATTCGTCCTCGTGAATATCCGAATCAGCTGCAGCTACGCTCAGCGCTGCCAGGAATATGTCCTCACGCAATTCACTGCTCAAATGTTTGGCCGCGCTTAACTGTCGCCACGTCACCTCCTGATCTGAGATGACAATATTGAAAGCTTTTCGCACGGTAGCAGAATCCACCAGCCCACCACCGTGTGCCACGTATGTTTCCTGGACCCTGGCGACCTCTGATTCATCAATGCTTTGGTCCGCCGCAGCCACCAGCGCCATCACCGCGAGGCTCAGATCCAGTCCCTGCTGCCGTTGTTCCGGCGAGATACGACTTTTTTCTCCGACGATTTTATCGATCAGGGCACGCAGTGGTTGTGTAATTTTTGATTTCATGGTGAACCCGGTTCCATAAATTATTGCCTGCAGCCACTCTGCATCACAGATCATCGCTGGCAAGCAGTCTATTTACGGAACATGACAGATTCGTTACACGCGCCCCATCGTCAGAATGTCACCACCTGCAACGTGCGCAGCCGACACGGTTCATGTTGCCCTCCCGCACGGACGGCACAGGCTACGGCGCGTTCGTTTGGGCTCCGAGAAGTTCCGCATTCCGGCGATGGTTTGGTTCATGTCTGTCAGGTGCCAGGAAGCGCGGGCGGCGCAGTGCCTGGTGTATCTGTCGTAGCTTCGCTCTGATTTTCGGATAGTTGCCCGACTCGATGGACAGCGCCAACAGAACCAGGGCAGCGAGTGAAAACACGATGGCCACCAGAAGTATATCCTGCAGCGGAATCGCGCTGATCAGGGAATCGCTATATGCTGTTTGCATGATGAAGCTCCTTTGCCGTAGCGCGCCTCAGTGCGCGCTACTGTCGGCTAAATGGGTGAATTCGGGTCAGTACTGGGCGAGCACCCCTTCCCGCTGCCGGAAGCGAAGCAGCTCCCTGTTATAGGCGGCGGCGGACGCGCTGGCCCGGTCGACCATTTTGTTGTGGCTGCGATCACTGAAAGCCAGGTCACGGCAATCGAGGTAAGCCTCTATGGTCTGCACATAATCCCTGACGGCGCTCATCGCGTCATACATCGCCTGTTCGGTGGCCGCCGCGCCATCGGGTATTGCAGGGGCCTTCGCAGGTACGGCAGAAGGGCAGCCGGCCGCAGCGTTGAAGGTGAAGAGTAAAGCGGTAAGTGCAATAGCCTGTTTCATGTTCCCGATCTCCCGGTTTGGTTTAAACGCCGTGCAGCAGCACCGCGTGTTACCAATATACGCACAAAACCGTGCCCAGAGTGTTACGGTAACAAGAATTTTTTGTGTAATATCTCACTGAAAAACATAGGAATAGTTATAGTTCGAGCGGTTCCTGTACTGCGCCAGGTAACAGATAAGTGACCAAAAGGTAACATTTGGTGCAAGTGGGCAGATAGAGCGCTGTCACGGTGCGCGCAAGAGGCAGGCCCCCTGAGCCGATGCTGTCAACTGGTGCAGTCGGCCGGTTTGAGGCACTTTCCTGGAGCTAATGGAGGACCGAGGCTGGTCGCATAATCCAAATTTCCGGCCATACTCGTTTGTTATAGTGTGCCCCCAATAATAACCACCCTCCGGCAAGAAGCGCCTGCGCCCGGACCCGATCGAGGCCTGTTATGACAGCGACCAGACAAACCCTGCTCAGCCTGATGTTGACCGCACCCCTTGCCGCATTCGCGGCCGGTGACACCAACCCGGCGCCGGGCGGCGCCGCCAGCGCGCCCTACTCGCCCTATGCCGATGTCGACTATCCCAGCGACGTCTACTTCGGCGACACCCATGTCCACACGGCGCTGTCTGCCGATGCGGGTGGCGCGGGCACCACCCTGATGCCCGCTGACGCCTACCGCTTCGCCAGGGGCGAGCAGGTGACCTCCAACACGGGCCTGCCGGTGAAACTGGCGCGCCCCTACGATTTTTACATGATCACCGACCACTCCGATGGCATGGGCGTGATCACCGACCTGATCGCGGGGGCGCCGAACATCATGGCGGATCCCGATGGCCGTGAGATGCACGAGGCCTTCAAGCAGGGAGGCAAGGTGGCGATGCAGGCCACCCAGCGTCTGATCAGCCAGTTTGCCCAGGGTACGCTGTCGCCCGTGCTCAACTACCAACCGGGCAACCCGGCCTACGCCCGGGTGTGGGGGGAACTGATCCAGGCCGCGGAGGATTTCAACGACCCCAACCGCTTCACCACCTTTATCGGCTACGAGTGGACCTCGCTGGTCAAGGGCAACAACCTGCACCGCAACGTCATTTTCCGGGATGGCGCCGAGCAGGCCGGCCAGGTTGTGCCCTACACCACCACGCCGCCACTGGGCAGCCCCAACCCGAAAGACCTGTGGGCCTGGCTGCAGGCCTACGAGGACAAGACCGGCGGCCAGGTCACCGCCATTCCCCATAACGGCAACCTGTCCAACGGCATGATGTTCGCCCTGCAGGACGATTTCGCCGCTGGCGCGCCCTACGACAGGAACTACGCCGAGACGCGGCAGAAATGGGAGCGGCTGTACGAGGTCACCCAGCTCAAGGGCGATGGCGAGGCGCACCCGCTGCTGTCGAACGAGGACGAGTTTGCCGACTATGACAACTGGGACTGGGGCAACCTGGACCTCTCCGCAGCCAAGACCCCGGACATGCTGCCGGGCGAGTACGCCCGTTCCGGCCTGCTGCGCGGCCTCGAGCTGCAGGCAACGCTTGGCGTCAATCCCTTCAAGTTCGGCATGATCGGCGCAACCGACACCCACACCGGCCTGAGCACCGTGGACGATGACAACTTTTTCGGCAAGTTCCCGCTCTACGAGCCCAACCCCGGGCGCGCACTCCATGAGGCGAAGGGCAATGAAGAGCTCGGCCTCGGCTATAAGGGCTGGCGTTACTCCTCATCTGGAATGACCGCCGTTTGGGCCACCGCCAATACCCGCGGCGCCCTGTTCGACGCCATGCAGCGGCGCGAGGCCTATGCCACCACCGGGCCGCGCATGCGGGTGCGCTTCTTCGGCGGCTGGGATTACGAGCAGGATGACCTGTCGCAGCGGGACCTGGCGCGCGTCGGCTACGGCAAGGGTGTGCCCATGGGCGCCGACCTGAAGGCGGCGGCTGCGGGGGCGCAGGCACCGCGCTTCCTGGTCTACGCCCAGCGCGACCCGATGGGCGCCAACCTGGACCGGGTCCAGGTAATCAAGGGCTGGCTGGACGCCAGCGGCAAACCACAGGAAAAAGTCTACGACGTGGCCTGGTCGGGTGAGCGCAAACCCGGCGCCAACGGCAAGCTGCCCCCGGTGGGCGACACCGTGAACCTGGCGATCCCGAGCTGGACCAATACCATCGGCGCCGCCGAGTTGGGTGCCGTCTGGACCGACCCCGACTTCGAGCCGAAATTGCGAGCCTTTTACTACGCCAGGGTCATCGAGATTCCCACCCCGCGCTGGACCGCCTACGACCGGGTGAAGTTCAAACTGGATCTGCCGGCGGAGGTTCCGCTGAAAACCCAGGAGCGGGCCTACACCTCGCCGATCTGGTACAACCCGCAATAACCGGCGGCAGTCTCCACTGCGGCAGTCTCCACTGTGGCAGCATCCACTTGTTGCCCGGCAGGTATCCCCCTATATTGGTCCAATGGTGACATCGCGATTGCAAACAGGGCTGGTCGGCGCGGTAGCGGCAATTCTGCTGTGCTGCTGTTTACCGGCGTCGGCCAGGGAGATCTCGAGTTCAGCGATCGTCAACGAAGACGGCAGCCTGCGCATCAGTGGCAAGACTGTCCATCTGTACGGTATCCATATTCCCAGGTCGGGCGATACCTGCAGCCGGAACAAGGTGCCGCCTTTTTGCGGTTCACGGGCGGCGATAGCGCTGGATTTCAAGATATCAGGCTTTGTGCGCTGCGAAATCATGGATACCAACAGCGACGGCAGCCTGGTGGGCTGGTGTCGAGTGAAAGCCTCGCATTTCAGCGAAGGCGAGGACCTCAGCGCCTATCTGCTTGAATCCGGCTGGGCGGTGGCGCTGCCGGATGCCTCGATCGAGTACCAGACCCTGGAAAAAATCGCACGCTCCCGCCAGCTCGGTGTCTGGGGGACGCCGGTGGACAGCGCCATCCGCCGCCCCTAGCGGGCTCGCCCGCTCATCAGCCCCCCGGCAGCATCCGCTTGAGGGTGTTGTCTTTCAGGAAGTAGTGGTGAAACAGTGCCGCAACAGCGTGCAGCCCGATGAGAAAATACCCGAGTTCCCCGATCGTTGTGTGGATTTCCTCGATGTTCTCCGCCAGCGCCTCGTTTTCCGCGATCAGTCCCGGCAGCTCCAGGCCGTAAAAGGGTACCGGCTTGCCCTCCCCGCTGAGGATCAGCCAGCCCAGCACCGGCATGCCGAGCATGAAAGCGTAAAGAGCCAGATGTACCAGCTTCGCCAGCAGCGCCTGCCAGCGCACAGGCTGCGGTGTAATGGCGGGCACAACCTGGAACAGGCGCAGGGCGAGGCGCAGCCACACCAGGGCAAACACCGTGAGGCCCAGGGTGAAGTGCCAGCTCTTGAGCGCCTCGCGCGGATCGCTGCCCTTCGGGTAGATTTCGCGCAGCTCCATGCAGGCGAAAACCGCCACCAGCAGCAGAAACATCAGCCAGTGCATGCCGATGGATAGAGCGCCATAGCGGTCCCGGGTATTGGTCATAGCCATAGATAAATTCCTCTTCTCAAGAAGCATCGGGCGGAAATCATCCACCAGCCACGCGGGGTT
>JBFZEF010000195.1:0-5150 GCA_041307045.1 Halioglobus sp. | reverse complement strand
CATTGCGTTCTGCTTACTCGCGCTACCTGCCACCGCGCGGGCAGGATGCTCCCTGGTCGGCAGTCCGATCGCCGGGCGCAAGCTACCTGTATAAACTAAAACTTATGGCAGCCAAAAGACAGCGTCCGGCGGAGCCCGCCCCCCCGGAACCCAGGCCGACGCCCGCAAAGCCAACCTTGTTAGCCAGCAATGCTTTCGCAATAATCCTGCGTTAGGGTTGAACACGAGCCGGGTCTCGACCGGCAATCATCCGGCCGCGCAGGCTATACCCCCTTCTCGAGCGAGTGCAAACATTATGACAAACGATGCAATGCCTACAGCGACCGACGCAGAGCTGCAACTCATCCACCGCTGGTGGCAGGCCTGCAACTACCTGTCGGTCGGCATGATCTACCTGCGCGCCAACCCCCTGCTGCGCGAGCCCCTGCGGGCCGACCACGTCAAGCGTCGCCTGCTGGGTCACTGGGGCGCCAGTCCAGCCCTGTCCTTCGTCTGGGCGCACCTCAACCGGTTGATCCGCCGCGATGACCTGGACATGATTTTCGTCGCCGGCCCTGGCCATGGCGCCCCGGGGGTGCTGGGCCCCACCTACCTGGAGGGTACCTATTCCGAGATCTACCCGGACAAAAGCGAGGACGAGGAGGGCATGGCGCGTTTCTTCAAGCAGTTCTCCTTCCCCGGGCACATCGGTTCCCATGTCACGCCTGAAACTCCCGGCTCGATTCACGAGGGTGGCGAACTGGGTTACAGCCTGTCGCATGCCTATGGGGCCTGCCTGGACAACCCGGACCTGATCGTCGCCTGCGTGGTCGGCGACGGCGAGGCGGAAACCGGACCCCTGGCGACCGCCTGGCACTCCAACAAGTTCATCAACCCCATCCGCGACGGCGCGGTGCTCCCCATCCTCAACCTCAACGGCTACAAGATTGCCAACCCGACCATCCTCGCGCGCATCAGTCACGATCGGCTCGAGGCGCTATTCCACGGCTATGGGTACACCCCCTATTTTGTCGAGGGCTCGGACCCGGATACGTTGCACCGGGAAATGGCTTCAACCCTGGACAAGGCGATAGCCGGGATCCGGGCCATCCAGGCACAGGCCCGCGCCAGCGGCGAGGCGGAGCTGCCGAGCTGGCCGATGATCGTACTGCGCACCCCCAAGGGCTGGACCGGTCCGGGTACTATCGATGGTCACAAGGCAGAGGGCTCATGGCGCTCGCACCAGGTTCCGTTTTCGGATGTACATAGCAATGCCGCGCACCTGCAACTGCTCGAGGACTGGCTGCGCGGTTACCAACCGCAGGAGCTGTTCGACGCGGATGGCCGGCTGGTTCCCGAGCTGCGCGCGCTGGCGCCGAGCGGGACGCGCCGGATGAGCGCCAATCCGCACACCAACGGCGGCTTGTTGCGCCGTGACCTCAGGCTGCCCGACTTTCGCGCCTACGCGGTCGAGGTGAAGCATGCCGGCCAGGTGCTGCACGAGAACACCCGCCCCCTGGGCGCCTTCCTGCGCGACGTCATGCGCGACAATATGACCAATTTCCGGGTCTTCGGTCCCGACGAGACCGCCTCCAACCGCCTGCAGGCGATATACGAGGTGAGCAAGAAAGTATGGATGGCCCAGCTGCTGCCCGAGGATGCCGACGGCGGTGAACTCGCGCGCGACGGCCGGGTGATGGAGATGCTCTCGGAGCACACCCTGATCGGCTGGTTGGAGGGCTACCTGCTCACCGGCCGCCACGGCTTCTTTCACACCTATGAGGCCTTTGCCCACGTCATCGACTCGATGTTCAACCAGCATGCCAAGTGGCTGGATATCTCTAAGAACCATGTACCCTGGCGCGCCCCGGTGGCATCCCAGAACATCCTGCTGTCTTCTACCGTGTGGCGCCAGGATCACAACGGCTTTTCACACCAGGACCCGGGGTTCATCGACCTCGTGACGAACAAGAGCCCGAGCGTGGCCCGCATCTACCTGCCGCCGGACGCCAACACCCTGCTGGCAGTCGCCGATCGCTGCCTGCGCTCCACCGACTGCATCAACGTGATCGTCGCGGACAAGCAGAAGCACCTGCAGTTCACCACCATCGAGGAGGCGGTGGTACACGTAACGAAGGGCATCGGCATCTGGCCCCGCGCCAGTACTGACCAGGGCGTGGAACCCGACGTGGTGCTCGCCTCCTGCGGCGATGTGGCTACCAAGGAAGCACTTGCCGCGGCCGCCCTGCTGCGTGAACACCTGCCCGAACTCAAGCTGCGCTTCGTCAATGTGGTGGACCTGTACAGGCTGCAACCGGCCAGTGAGCACCCCCACGGTTCCACCGAGCGCGAGTTCGACAGCCTGTTCACTACCAACAAGCCTGTGATCTTCAACTTCCATGGCTACCCCTGGCTGATCCATAAGCTCGCCTACCGCTTCGCCAATCACGAGAACATTCACGTGCGCGGCTACAAAGAGGAGGGCAATATCAATACGCCCCTGGAGCTGGCGATTCTCAACCAGACGGATCGATTCACCCTGGTGATCGACGTGATCGACCGGGTTCCGGGCCTGGCGGACCGCGCCGCGCACCTGAAAGAAACCATGAAGAGCGAGATCATCCGCAATCTTGCCTACGCGCATGAGCACGGCACCGATAGCGAGGAATTCACTGACTGGGTCTGGCCGTTCTAGCGTCGGGACAGGCAGGAGGAGCATCACCGTGGCAGTCAAAAAGAATGGAAAACAAGGCCTTACGGCGGGCGGGCGGGGGGGAGAGGTGCGCACCGGCCTCAACGCAGCAGCGATGGAGCAAGCGATCTGCGACCACCTGCGCTACTCCCTCGGCCGGCTGCCCACAGTAGCTCAGGCACAGGACTACTACCGGGCACTCGCGCTCGCCGTGCGCGACCGGCTGCAGGAGCGCTGGAGCAGCTCCGTTGCAACCTACATCAATCAGCCCTGCAAGATCGCCTGTTACCTCTCGGCCGAGTTTCTGATGGGACCGCAACTGGGCAATAACCTGCTGAGTCTGGGCCTGGAGGCGGCGGCACGGGAAGCAATCACCGGCCTCGGTCAGGACCTCGACCGGATTCTCGCCTGCGAGGAAGAGCCCGGGCTGGGCAACGGCGGCCTGGGGCGCCTCGCCGCCTGCTACCTCGACTCGCTGGCCGCCCTGGAATGCCCTGCCGTAGGCTACGGAATACGCTACGAGTTCGGCATCTTCGACCAGGACATCCGCGACGGCTGGCAACGAGAAATCACTGACAAGTGGTTGCGGCGGGGCAACCCGTGGGAGATCGTCAAGCCGGACACCGCCTACCTGGTCGGTTTCGACGGTCGCGTCGAGCACGGCATCGATGCCGCCGGCCGACTCCGGGCGAATTGGGTTCCCGACCGGGTGGTGCGAGGCGTGGCCTATGACACTCCAATCCAGGGCTACCGGGTGAACACCTGCAACACGCTGCGTCTGTGGAGCGCCGAGGCGGTAGAATCCTTCGATTTCCAGGCTTTCAACACGGGCGACTACTACAAGGCCGTGGCTGACAAGGTGGTTTCCGAGACCATCACCAAAGTGCTGTATCCAAACGATGAGCCCAGCGTCGGCAAGCGCTTGCGCCTCGCGCAACAGTACTTTTTCGTGTCCTGCTCCCTGCAGGACATGCTGCAGCTGCTCGATCTCGCGGGACAGCCAGTGACGGAATTTGCACAGCGTTTTGCCGTGCAGCTCAATGACACCCACCCTGCCATCGGCGTCGCTGAGCTGATGCGCCTGCTGCTGGATGAGCGCGGGCTGGAGTGGGACGGGGCCTGGGCCACCACCGTGGCCACCTTTGCCTACACCAATCACACCCTGCTGCCCGAGGCACTGGAGACCTGGCCACTGCAGCTTTTTGGGCAAATGCTGCCGCGCCACCTGGAAATCATCTACGAAATCAACAGCCGCTTTCTGGCGCTGGTAAGGGCGCGGTTTCCCGGGGACGACGCGCGGGTCGCGCGCATGTCGATCATTGGCGAGGAGCGTGGCAAGAGCGTGCGCATGGCGAACCTGGCGACGATAGGCAGTCACGCTGTGAATGGGGTGGCCGCACTCCATAGCGAGCTTCTGCGCAGCAGCGTGCTGCGCGATTTTCATGAACTATGGCCCGAGCGCTTCAGCAACAAGACCAACGGCGTGACGCCGCGGCGCTTCCTGGCCCTGATCAACCCTGGCTTGAGTGCTTTGCTCGACGAGGCCATCGGGGGC
The DNA here is from genome assembly GCA_041307045.1 of Halioglobus sp. Taxonomy (GTDB): domain Bacteria; phylum Pseudomonadota; class Gammaproteobacteria; order Pseudomonadales; family Halieaceae; genus JARRPM01. The sequence continues at coordinate 924 of JBFZEF010000195.1, read as the reverse complement.
CAATGGCCAAGGCAGCTGCAGGACCTGCGCAAACTGGAATCTCTGGCCGGGGATGCCGGCTTCCTCGACCGTTGGCGCGCGGTCAAGCGCGCCAACAAGGAACGACTGGCGCGCCATGTGCGGGAGCGCAGCGGGGTCATGCTTGACCCCGATTGGCTGTTCGACATTCAGGTGAAACGCATTCACGAGTACAAACGCCAGCACCTGAATGTGCTGCATATTTTAACCCTCTATCAGCGCCTGCAGCGGGACCCAGGGTTGGATATCGCTCCGCGCGCGTTCATATTCGGCGGCAAGGCGGCGCCGGGATACTTCATGGCGAAGCGTATCATCCGCCTGATCACGGCGGTGGCCGACCTGGTCAACGGGGACCCACGGGTGAACGATCGGCTGCGGGTCGCGTTCGTGCCCGATTTCAACGTGCAGAATGCCCAGTACATCTATCCCGCTGCGGACCTTTCCGAGCAGATTTCCACCGCCGGGCTGGAGGCCTCGGGCACCGGCAACATGAAGTTCATGATGAACGGCGCGCTCACTATCGGCACGCTGGACGGGGCCAATGTCGAAATCCGGGATGAAGTGGGAAAGGACAACTTCTTCCTGTTCGGGTTAAACGCGGCCGAGGTGGCCCAGCGCAAGCGCGAGGGTTATCGGCCGGCGGATGAGCTGGCGGCAAACGCCGAACTCGCCGGAGTACTCGACCTCATAAGCAGCGGCCGGTTGACTGGCGGCGACCCGGACATCTTCAGGCCGCTGGTCGAGAACCTTACTTACTCGGATCCTTTCCTGGTACTTGCTGACTATGCCGCCTACGTGGAGTGCCAGGCGCGCGTCAGCCGCACCTGGTCCGAACCGGAGCGGTGGACGCGCATGTCCGTGCTCAATACCGCGCGCAGCGGCAAGTTCTCCTCCGACCGGGCCATT
>JBFZEF010000193.1:0-4228 GCA_041307045.1 Halioglobus sp. | reverse complement strand
GGATGATCGGGCTGCTGCTGGGCCTGTTGCCGGTGTTGCTGTTGCCGCGCCTGCCCGCCCCTTGGGTAGGGTTGGCAGCCGGGGCCGTTGGGCTGTTGCTGCTGTTGCGTCGGCAGCGCTGCTATCGCTTCGGCGCCGGCCTGGCCATGGGCTGTGCACTGGCCCTGGCACATGGGCAGCTGCTGGTGAGCCACCGTATAGGCGAGGCCTGTGTCGGCCAGCCGCTTACCGTGACCGGCCAGGTGGCCGCCCTGCCGCGTTTGGGCCAGCTGCCTGACGGCAGCAGCCGCCAGCGTTTCGAGTTTGCGGTGCAGGCCCTGGCGCCCGACCGCTGCGCGGGCCCGCGCACAGTCCTGTTGTCCTACTACGGCCCGGCAAAAATGATTCCCGGGGACAGCTGGACTTTTCCGGTAAAGCTCAGCAAACCCTGGGGCCTGGCCAATCCCGGATCCTTCAACCTGCAGGCCTGGTATGCCCAGACCGGTATCGATGCGGTGGGCAGTGTCAGGTCCGGCCCTGCGCTGAAGCAGCCGGGGCCCAGGGTGTTCGGGAGCCTGCCTGAACGCTTGCGGCAGGCTGTCACTGAGCGCATCGAAGCGCTGGCGTTGGATGCTGATGTCGCCGCCGTCCTGGCCGCCGTTACGGTCGCTGATAAAAGCGGAATCGATGCCGGCCTGTGGGGCCTCTTTCAACAATTCGGCATCAATCACCTGCTGGTGATTTCCGGTTTGCATGTCGGCCTGGTGGCGGGGGGTGCCTATCTGCTTGGGGGACTGTTGCAGCGGCTGCTATTGCTGCCCGGGCTTTCGGCCGGCTGGCTACCGGGGCTGCTGGCGCTGACCTGCTGCATTGCCTACAGCGCCCTGGCCGGTTTCTCCGTGGCCACCCAGCGGGCGCTGTGCATGTTGTGCTGCTTTATCCTGGCGGGCATGGCGGGGCGCAGCAGTGGCCCGGGCAACACACTGTTGCTGGCGGCAGCGGTAGTGCTGGGCCTTAATCCGCTGGCCGCGCTGGGCAGCGGATTCTGGCTGTCATTCAGCGCGGTGGCCGCCCTGTTGTGGCTGGGCGCCTGGCAGCGCGGCGTCCCGCCCTGGCGGCGCATGCTCGGGACCCACGGTTTCATGTCCCTGGCCATGTTGCCCCTGGGCGCCTGGTGGTTTGGCGGCACCAGTGTGGTGGCGGGCCTGGCGAACCTGATCATGGTGCCGCTGGTCGGGATGGTGGTCGTGCCCCTGGCCCTGCTGGCAGTGGTGGCCATGTTCGCCCTGCCCTGGGCTGAACCGAGCCTGTGGCGGCTGGCGGCCTGGCCGTTGCGGCTGGTGTTGCCCGTCGCCAGGCAGTTGTCCGAGGCCGGTGGCACCTGGTTCTTCCAGCAGACCCCGGGGGCGCTGGCGGATGTGCTGCTGGCCACCGTGGGCGTGGCCCTGCTGGTTGCACCGGTGTCCCGGTACGCGAGGTCACTGGCTCTGCTGCTGGTGCTGCCGCTGTTACTGCCGCCGGACTTTCCCGCTCGCTTTCCCCGCGCTGAGGAACCGGCCGGGCTCACCCGGGTGACGGTCCTGGATGTGGGGCAGGGTACCTCGGTGGTAGTCGAGGCGGGCGCGCGCGTCCTGGTGTATGACACCGGTGGCGGCGACCCCGGGGGCAACAATATGGCCGGCTCGGTGCTATTGCCCTACCTGCGCCAGCGCGGCATCGGCGCCCTGGACACACTGGTGATCAGCCACCCGGACAACGACCACAGTGCAGGCGCCGGCACCTTGCTGGCCGCGCTCCCGGCCGCCAGGGTCTATCACGGCCTGCCCATGCCGGTGCTGGACTCGGGCCGCCCCTGTCTCTCGGGCCAGGCCTGGCGCTGGCCCGGGGGGCAGCGCTTCCAGTTCCTGTCCCCGGAGGGCGCCGGCGCCGGTTCCAGCAACGACCACTCCTGCGTGTTGCAGATCGAGGCCGGCGGCCGACGCCTGCTGCTGGCGGGGGATGTACATGAGGGCAGGGAGCGCGAACTGGTGCGCTACTGGGGCGAAAGCCTCGCCAGCGACTGGCTGCTGGTAGCGCATCACGGCAGCCGCAGTTCGTCTTCCTGGGCGCTGCTCAAGGCGGTACAACCCGATTACGCCGTGGTCAGCGCCGGTTACGCTAATCGTTTCGGGCATCCCCACGCCGCTGTGGTGGACAGGCTGGAACGCATGGGCGCAAAAGTCCATAACACCGCCACGGGGGGCGCCCTGGAATTCGAGTTTGTGCCGGGCCAGCCGGTGCGCGTGACCAGCTGGCGGCAGCAGCGGCGGCGTTTCTGGATGTAGCTCGCTGCGGTTTCTTACCCTTTGGCCCTGTGCGTATAATGGCGCCATTACAAAAATCAGGGGTGGGGGGATATCGTGCTCGAGGTGTTCATTGCCGGCGGCTGGCTCATGTGGCCAATACTGCTTTGCTCAATCGTCGGCCTGGCGATTTGTGTGGAGCGCTTTTACACCCTGAATCCCAGGAAGATCGCGCCGCCGCACCTGCTGGCCACCGTCTGGAAGCAGCTCAAGGCCGGCGAACTCGATGCGGAGCGACTGCGCAACCTGAAGAAAGCCTCGCCGCTGGGCCGGATACTCGCCGCGGGTCTCGGCAATGCCTACCATGGCCGCGATGTGATGAAAGAGAGTATCCAGGAAGCGGCGGGTCATGTGATCCACGATCTCGAACGCTATCTCAATACCCTGGGTACCATCGCCGCGGTATCGCCCCTGCTGGGACTGCTCGGCACGGTGTTCGGCATGATCACGGTTTTCGCTGAAATCATGGCCCAGGGCACCGGCAATGCCAGCGCCCTGGCGGGTGGTATTTCGCAGGCACTGATCACCACTGCCGCCGGGCTCACGGTTGCCATCCCGGCGCTGGTCATGCACCGCTATTTCGTCGGCCGGATTGACGGCATTGTGGTGGAACTGGAGCAGGAGACCATCAAGCTGGTGGATGCCCTCCACAGTGAAGAGAACACGGAAGCACAGGCGTGAAATTCCGCCGCCTGCACCGGGAAGAGGTTGGCATCAACCTCACCCCGCTGATCGACGTGGTCTTCCTGCTGCTGATTTTTTTCATGGTGTCCACCACCTTTACCCGCGAAACCCAGCTCAGTATCGACCTGCCCGAAGCTAGCGGCAGCGCCCGGGAAACGAGTGAGCAGCAGGTGGAGATCCTGGTTGACGAGGCCGGCAACTACCGGGTGAACGGCCAGGGCCTGGTGGATAACCGGATGCGAACCCTGCAGGCCGCCATTTACAAGATCTCTGCCGGCGATACCACCCTACCGATGGTGATCACTGCCGACGCCGATGCGGCGCACCAGTACGTGGTGCGCGCCATGGATGCCGCCGGCCAGATGGGCTTCGTCCACCTCAGTATTACCACCAGGCAGCCCGCCGGGTCGGATAGCGGTGGCTAGGCGGGCCATTTCGTCGTCGCAGCGCCAGGGCGGTGGGGGCCGCAGCAGTGACTGGCAGATTTACCGTCGACTCTTCGGCTACGTCATCCCGCAGTGGGCGATATTTGCCCTGAGCCTGCTCGGCTATCTCATCTATTCGCTGGGCAATGTACTGCTTGCCGACCTGCTGCAATTCCTGCTCGACTCCCTCGATGATTCGGTCGAGGTCACCTCCGGTATCGTCTCCACGGTGGTCTACAGCCTGTTTGACGCCGGCTCCCTGGACCGCGTGCAATTTGCGCGCGTCGCGGTTCCCGCAGCCATGGTGCTGATCGCCTCCGCCCGGGCCTGCGGCTTTTTCATCGGCAACTATTTCATGAGCTACGTGGCGCGCACCCTGATCCACACGCTGCGCTGCCAGTTGTTCGATCGATTGCTGGTGGCGCCGGCTGCCTACTATGACGCCCATAACCAGGGCGCGCTGATCTCGAAAGTGACTTTCAATGTCGAGCAGGTCAGCGGCGCGGTCACCAAGGCCCTGAAAACCGTGGTGCGCGAGGGGCTCACCGTCATTGCCCTGGCCGCCTACATGCTGTACCTGAACTGGCGCCTGTGCCTGGTCTTTGTCGTGGTCATTCCCATCATCGCCACAGTAGTCACCTACGTTGGCAGGCATTTCCGTCGCTACAGCCGGCGGATCCAGTCCTCCATGGGCGATGTCACCCAGGTCTCCGGCGAGGGCATCAGCGGTTACCGGGAGATTCGTGTATTTGGCGCCCAGTCCGGGCAGCGGCAGCGCTTTGGCGCTGCCAGCCACTA
>JBFZEF010000192.1:0-8252 GCA_041307045.1 Halioglobus sp. | reverse complement strand
CCACTGCCTTGACGTCGACATTGCTGGCCCTGCCAGCAGCGGACACATCGTAGCTGGCCTGCACCACCACGGGCTCAGTTGCACCCTGCCCCCGCCGGGGCTGCCAGAACGCACCGTTGGCCGGTAGCTCCACCGGCTGTCCCAGCCGCTCGTGCAGCAAATCGTCCAGGCCAGCCTCCTGCAGCAAGCTGGCCACCTCGCCATAGGCCGCCAGCGCCTGCTGCGGGCGGTCATTCCACTGATTCCAGTCGCCAAGTTCCAGCCAGGCATCGGCGAGCTCCTCCACCTGCTCAGCTGGCGTGCGCTGGATCAGTTCTTCCAGCAGCGTCCGGCCCCGCGCCACAGCATTGCGCTGCACGGTCTCCAACCGGCGCTGGCCAGGATCCACTTCCTCCCAGCCGCCGGGCGCGCCGGTACCCATGGGCTGGACCATCGGCTCAACCATGGGCTCGTAGCGGTCAAGCAGCAGGTACAGATTGCGCAATTGGCTCAGGGCCAGCGCACGATAGCCCGCAAAATCCACTGCAGGGTCGACGGCGGCCCGCTGCAGCATCTTCTCATTGAGGGCGTGGAGTGCCAGCAGGCGCTCGGTATCCTGCGCACCCAGTCCCAGGCGCAGGGCTTCGCGCTGCCAGCGCAGGTACTCGAGACCGGCGCCGAGCCGGATCGGGGTGTAGGGTGGCTGGCCACTGCCGTACAACCTGAAGAAATAGTCATAGCGGCCATCCAGCATCGCCATGTCGCCGGTCATCCGGTAGAGATCAAACAGCTCCCTGAGGATGGGGACCTGGCGCTCGGTGTACAGGCCTTCGTTTATCCGCACCACATGCAGGGCCCGCTGGTAGGCCTCCTGCGCACCGGCGATGTCGCCACTGCGGCGCAATAGTCGCGCCATGTCGGCCAGCGGCTCGGCCAGCGCTTCGGCATAGGGCCCCCCCCGGTTTTCGAGCTGGCCGAGTTCCCGTTCATAGCGCGCGCTGTCCAGCTCGGCAGCCTCGGGCGCGGCCGGGGGGGTGAGCGGGGCGAGCCTGCCCGCGTCCTGCCAGCTCTGCCCGAGCCGGACGAAATATTCGCCATAGGGTGCGGGGGTTCCGGCGGGCGCGGGGAGCGGGAGCAGTACCATGCAAACCAGGCCCAGCAATTGCAGCGGCGGGCGAGGGCGCGGGTGCGGGTGCGGGTGCGGGTAAGGCTTGTTCAGCTTGCCAACCATCTGCCAATCACATTTTCTGGCGAAAGACCGTCCTGAAGTGCTATAAGGGCCGCCGGTTTGCGCGGACGTCTCTACTGTCATCCGCCCGTCGTCCTGCCGGCGGCGACGCGCGCCAACATGCCATGAAGCGGCCCCGGCCGCAAGCTGGGCAGGGCAGGTGTCAGGCTTGCGATACAGGGCGCGAAAGCGCGGCTATAATCGCTCGGTGGCGCGTTCGCCCGTTGGCGCGTTCGCCGGGTCGCTAAGGCCAATCTCTTACAGCAGACACTCGCCAGAGGCGAGCGGAAGGTTTACATGAAACAACTCGGAATACTCGACGCGGCTTTTATCAATCTGGAGCAAACCAATACCCCGCAGCATGTCGGTGGACTGGGAATATACGATCCATCCACCGCACCGGGCGGTTTTGTGCGGTTCAAGGATGTGATCGCGAGCTTTGAGCGCCGTCTCGGCAAGCTGCCGCTGTTCCGCACCCGGATCGTGGAGGTGCCCGGCGGACTGGACCGGCCCTACTGGGTAAAAGATGGCAACTTTGACGTGGAATTTCACCTGCGCCATATCGCCCTGCCTGCACCCGGCGACTGGCGCCAGCTCTGTATCCAGGTAGCCCGCCTGCATTCACGTCCGCTGGATATGTCACGCCCGCTGTGGGAGGCCTACATTATCGAGGGGCTGGACAACATACCCAATCTTCCCGCCGGATGTTTCGCGGTCTACACCAAGATGCACCACGCGCTCGTTGACGGCGCCGGCGGGTCCTCGTTCATGGCCGCACTGCATGACCTGCGGCCTGATCCGGGCGATGACGATACGGCTGACGAGCCGCGGTTGGTGGACACCGACCCGAGTATGGCGGAGCTCCTGTCGAGGGCGTCGATAAATGGTGTCAGGAACACCCTGCAGCTGGTTCGCGGCACCGCCCGCAACACCATCGCTATCGGCAAATATGCCCTGGACGTTTACCGCGAGCAGATTCCGGCGCCGGATGTTTCCGCGCCGAAAACCATCTTCAACCGGGCCGTCGGCCCGCATCGTGTCTTCGATGCAGCGGAGTTTCCGCTCGATGGCTTCAAGGCGATAAAGGACGCAGCGGGCGTAACACTTAACGATGTCGCCCTGGGCGTCATCGGCGGCGCACTGCAGCGTTATCTGCAGGGCAAAGGGGAAGCGCCCGCCGAGGGCTCCCTGGCCGCCGCGATTCCCCTCAATATGCGCACCCGCAGGGATATGACCGCCGATAACAACCAGGTGGGTTCGGTATTCGCCTCGCTGCATACCGATATTGCAGATCCCGTCGAACGCCTGCTGGCGATCAAGCAGTCCACCGCCGAGGCCAAGGTCAGTGGCGAAGCGAGCCCCATGGTCGATGCCATGAAGCTGGCAGGGGTGTTCTCGCCCCTGGTGTCAAAGGCGGTGGCGGGCTTCTGGGCGCGCAATGAATTGTCGCGCTTTATCCCCATGAACGTTTCGACCTGTATTTCCAACGTGCCCGGGCCGGACTTCCCGCTCTACTGCGCCGGCGCGAGAATGGTGGATTACTACGGGCTGGGCGTACTCACACCGGCAATGGGCATCTTCCACCTGGTATTCAGCTACTCGGGCAAGATCACGCTGTCGGTATTGGCGGACAGGGATATCATGCCCGACCCGGAGTACTACCATGACCTCCTCGCGGCATCCTACCAGGAGATCTACCGGGCCGCGCTCGGTCGGGCCGCGCAGGGCACAGAGGCTGCGGGCGCCAGACCGGAGGCAGACATCGAGGTGGTTTCGCCCAAACGCAACACAGGCAGAAAAGCTGCACCGCGCCCGGCAGTGACCGTTAAACCCAGGCCGCGACGCAAGCCACCTGCGAAGGCAAAAGCCAGAACCGCGAAAAAGACACCGGGCAAAGGGCCGCGCGCCAAAGCCAGGCCCAGGAGCGCAGCCGCTTCCCGCTGAGCGGGGCGGCATGCCAGCGGCAATTCACTATGGGCAACAGCAAGCGGCGCGATGTGCCACGGTTTGAAACTCCCCTGATCGAGACCCACTGTCACCTCGACTACCTCGATGCCGATGGACTTGCCGCCACCCTCGCCCAATCCGCCTCGGCGGGTATCGAGCGCATCATCACCATCGCCGTCTCCCCCGCCAACATGGCGAGGGTCCTGGAGCTGACCCGCGAGGCTGCCAATATCTGGGGCACCCAGGGCGTGCACCCCCACGAGGCCAATACCTACAATGACTCGGTAGAAGCGCTGGTGCGGGCGCAGGCCGCGGACGATCGGATACTCGCCATCGGTGAAATCGGCCTGGATTACCACTACGACCACGCCGACCGGGCGGTGCAGCGAACCGTGTTCGAACGGCAGCTGCAGTTGGCGGCGGACCTGGACATGCCGGTGGTGATTCACACGCGGGAAGCGGATGCCGACACCCGGGATATCCTGCGCGCATTCAGCCCCCTGCTGCGGCGCAAGGGCGTGCTGCACAGCTTCACCTCGGGTCTGGATCTCGCCGAGTACTGCCTGGGGGAAGGCTTCATGCTGGGCTTCAACGGCATCGCCACCTTCAACCGGGCTGAGAACGTGCGGGCAGTCATCGCCGCTACCCCACTGGAGCAGATCCTGTTGGAAACCGATGCCCCCTACCTTACCCCCGCGCCCTACCGGGGCCGGCCAAACGCGCCTTTTTACCTGCCACTGGTGGCGGAAAAAGTGGCTGCGGTAAAGCAGCTGGATGCGGAGTTGATGCTGCAACAGGTCTATCGCAACAGCATGGCACTATTTTTCGGAGCCCCGTGATGGAGTATATCGTCGGCCAGCGCTGGGTCAGCCACGCGGACGCCCAACTCGGCCTGGGTGTGGTGGTGGACCTGGACGGGAGACGGGTCACCCTCGCCTTCCCCGCGGTGGATGAGGAGCGTACCTACGCCACCGCAAGCGCGCCCCTGAGCCGGCTGCGCTTCAAGGTCGGGGACCGGATATCCACCGTCGACAAGACCGAATTACTGGTCACCGCAGTGACCGAGCAACAGGGGCTCCTGCTCTACACGGGTACCGATCACCACGAACAGGAGCTGACCGTATCCGAGCTTGAACTGGACGCCCTGGTGCAGCTGACCACTCCGCAGCAGCGCCTGCTCAATGGCCACTTTGACAAGAACAGCGATTTTGCCCTGCGCTTCGCTACCTTCGAACACATGGACCGCCTGCAGCGATCCATTGCCCGAGGGCTGATGGGTTCCCGCACCAACCTGCTGCCACACCAGGTCTACATCGCCAGTGAGGTGGGCCAGCGCCATGCACCCAGGGTACTGCTGGCGGACGAGGTCGGACTGGGCAAGACCATAGAGGCTGGCATGATCATGCACCAGCAACTGCTCACGGGCAGGGCCTCGCGGGTGCTGGTGCTGGTTCCTCCCACCCTGCTGCACCAGTGGCTGGTAGAGATGCTGCGCCGTTTCAACCTGCATTTCGCCCTGTTCGACGCCGAGCGGCTGGAGGAGATGCCCCAGGGCAATCCCTTCGAGAGTGAACAACTGGTGTTGTGCAGCCTGGCGCTGTTTGAATCGCGCCCGGACCTGCAAACCATGGCCATCGACGCCCACTGGGACCTGGTGGCCATCGACGAGGCGCACCACCTGCACTGGTCGCCTGCAGGCGCCGGCGCTGACTACCTGTTCGTGGAAGCGCTGTCCCGCGCCAGCCGCGGCCTGCTGCTGCTGACCGCGACACCCGAGCAGATCGGGCAGGCCAGTCATTTTGCCCGGCTGCGGCTGCTGGACCCCTCCCGCTTCCACGATCTTGAGAGTTTCAGTCAGGAAGAGCAGCAGTACCGCCACCTCAGCGCACTGGCAGATGCGCTCGAGGCGGGCGAGCGCCCGACCCGGCTGCCGCCGGGACTGGATCCGGCCGCGCCTGCGCAGACGCTCATTGCGCAGATTCTCGACCGCCACGGAACCGGCCGGGTACTGTTTCGCAACACCCGCGCGGCGATCGCGGGCTTTCCCCGCCGCGTGTTGCACCGCTACCCCCTGCCCACGCCGGATGAATACCGCTCGACCCGGCCCGGTCCCCTGACGCAGTTACATCCGGAACAGGGCTTTCAGGATGATAGCTGGCTGGCCTTCGACACCCGGGTCAAGTGGCTGGAGCTGAAGCTGAAGGAACTGCGTCCCGCCAAGGCACTGGTGATCTGCGCCCGGGCCGGGACAGCCGTAGCGCTGGAGCATCACCTGCACCTGCGCGCCGGCATACGCTCCGCCGCCTTTTACGAGGGGCTCTCAATCCTCGAGCGGGACCGCGCCGCCGCCTATTTCGCCGACGAAATCAATGGCGCCCAGACCCTGGTCTGCTCGGAGATCGGCAGCGAGGGCAGGAATTTCCAGTTCGCCCATCACCTGATTTTGTTCGACCTGCCGCTCAATCCCGATCTGCTGGAGCAACGCATCGGCAGGCTGGACCGGATCGGCCAACAGTGCGATGTCGAGATTCACGTCCCCTATCTGCAGGGGACAGCGCAGGAAGCCCTGCTGGAATGGTACGACCAGGGCATCGACCTGTTCCGGGAAAGCTGCTCCGCAGGCTACCTGATTTTCGAGACGTTCCGGGAACGGCTGCTGCCGCAGCTGGCAGAACGCAGCGACGAGTTCACGGCCTTACTGGCCGACACTGTCGATTTCACCGCCCGCACCAGACGCGAGTTGCGGGAGGGGCGCGATCGACTGCTAGAGCGCAACTCCTGCAAACCCGAGGTCGCCGCAGCCCTGATCGAGGCGATCAGGGCCAGCGAGGAAGGTGAGGCACTGGAGAAATTCCTCGAGGCCCTGTGCGAAGCCTTTGGCGTGGACCAGGAGTTTCACTCGGAGCAGGCCCTTATCCTGCGCCCTTCCGAGCACATGCTGACAGGGCACTTCCCCTACCTGAAGGAAGACGGCACCACCGTCACCTTCAGCCGCGACAAGGCGCTGGCGCGCGAGGACATGGAATTCCTGAGCTGGGAGCACCCGATGATCCTGGAAGCGATGGACATGGTGCAGTCGACCGAACTGGGCAACGCCGCCATCGGCACCATCAAGCTCAAGGGCGTCGCCCCTGGCACCATGCTGCTCGAAGCGCTCTACACCGTAAACTGCGTGGCGCCGCGTTCGCTGCAGGTCGAGCGTTTCCTGCCCCTGTCCCCGATGCGCCTGCTGGTCGATGCCAGGGGCAAGGACCTGGCGGAACTGGTGCCACACGCGCGCCTCAACAACCTGGTACAGAGCGTGAAAAAGTCCACGGCCCTGGCGATTATCAAGCAGGTACACCAGGAGGCGGAGGCAAAAATGGCGCTGGCCACCGCCCAGGCGGAGCAACAGCTGCGCATCATCCTCAGCCGGGCAGAGCAGCTCATGCGGGAGGACCTGGGCCGGGAGCTGGAGCGCCTGGAGGCGCTGCGGGCGGTCAACCCCTCGATTCGCCAGGAGGAACTGGACCACCTGCGCCACCGTATCGACGAGTGCGCGGTACACATACGACACGCCAATCTGCAGTTGCAGGCGTTGCGCCTGGTCATTACCACCTGAGGGCACCAAGCCATGACAGCCACCGCTAACACCGCCCATACGGCGTCGGACCTGACAGACAGCCTTGATGTTCTCATCATCGGCGCCGGATTCGCCGGGGTCGGCGCCGCCATCAGGCTGCGCCAATGCGGTATCGACAATATCGCCGTGCTGGAAAAGGCCGGCGGGATCGGCGGAACCTGGTGGCACAACACCTATCCCGGTGCCCCTGCGACATCGCGTCCCACCTGTACTGCTACTCCTTCGAACCCAACCCTGACTGGTCGCGCAAGTATTCCCCCCAGGCGGAAATTCAGGCCTACATCGAGCGCTGCGCCGAGAAGTACGATGTCAAACGGCATATTCGCCTGAATACCCGGGTTGCGCAGTGTCGCTTCGACGAGCAGCGCAAACTGTGGCTGGCGGAGCTGGCGGATGGCACCACCGTCGCGGCGCATCACGTCATCTTCGCTACCGGTGGCCTGCACCTGCCGGCCTGGCCCGACATCCCTGGCAGGCGGGATTTTGCCGGCCCGAGCATGCACTCCGCCGAGTGGGACCACAGCGTGGACTTCAAGGACAAACGGGTTGCGGTGATCGGCAGCGCCGCCAGCGCGATCCAGCTGATTCCGGAATTGGCAAAGATCGCCGGGCACATGGATGTCTACCAGCGCACACCCAATTACATCGCGCCGCGCAAGGACCGGGACTTCAGCGCCCGGGAAAAGGCCCGATTCGCCCGCTGGCCCTGGTGGAACCGGCTATATCGGCAGGCGATCTTCCTGCGCGGCGAATGGATTATTTTCCCGCTGGTGAAAAGCAAAGGACCGTCCCGCTGGCGCGCGCGGGTGGAAAAAATGCTGCGCCGACATATTCGCCACAGCGTCGCCGACCCGGGGATCCGCGAGGCGATGATTCCGGATTACCCGGCGGGGTGTAAACGACTGCTGATTGCCGACAATTTCTACGATGCGATCAACCGGCCCAATGTCACTGTCATTACCACAGGCATCGAGCGCATCGAGACGGACGCCGTGGTGACCCGGGACGGCACCCGACACCCGGTGGATATTATCGTCTACGCCACTGGCTTCGATATGGAAAATTACATGCGCCAGACCGAGGTGATTGGTCCCGGGGGTGTAAAACTCAGCGACATCTGGGCCAGGATCCCCTTCGCCTACAAGGGCGGTTTCGTGCCGGGCCTGCCGAATTTCTACTTCACCACCGGACCCAACACGGGCGTCGGCAGCACCTCCGTGGTCTACATGATAGAGGCCGAGCTGAACCTGATTATCGAAGCTATACTGCTGGCCCGGCGCGACCGGCTGATCGAAGTTAGCGCCGTGGCCTGCCAACGCTACAACGAGGACATTCGCGCCGCCCTGCAGCAGACCGTGTGGGCCGGCAGCTGCAAGAGCTGGTACAAACGCCCCGACGGCGAGATCGCCTCACTCTACCCTTACAGTGCCAGGACCTACCTGAAAGATCACCGCAAGCTGGAAACCGGCGACTTCG
>JBFZEF010000191.1:0-12365 GCA_041307045.1 Halioglobus sp. | reverse complement strand
TGGTTCACGGTATGCCCCCGCGCGCCTGACAACGAGGCTAACCAGTCTGGTAACGCGTTAAGGAGGCTAGTGCACTAGATGCAGGATTCCTATCTGAAGTTTGCCAACACCGGCTTCGGCGCCCGCCTGACCGCCCTGCTGGGCTTGCCGCACCCGCTGGTACTTGAACGCTACCAGCCGGGCCAGCCGCCTGTTGCGGGCCCGGTCCTGCTCGGTGCTGGCGGCGTGCCCCAGCTGCTGGCACCGCTGGCGGCGTCCTTCAGGTCCATGGGCGCACAAACGCTCGCCCATGCCGGCCTGCCCCAGTGGCTGGGTATCGCCAATGACGCCGGCCTGGTCTCGGGCCGCTGGGGAGTTGCCGACCAGCCCGGTGAAAAGCTCAGGGCGCTGGTGTTCGACGCCACCGGCCTGGAGGACAGCACCCAGTCCGAGGCGCTGTACACCTTCTTCCACGATGCCGCGCGTTCGATCCTGCCCTGTGGCCGCATCATCGTGTTCGGTCGCCCGCCCGAACTGTGCGCGCGGCCGCACACAGCGACGATACAGCGGGCGCTGGAAGGCCTCACACGCTCCCTTGGCAAGGAGCTCAAGCGCGCCATCACCGCGCAGCTGGTGTATGTCGCCGAGGGCGCCGAGGATCAGCTTGAGTCAACCCTGCGCTTCCTGCTCTCGCCCCGCTCGGCCTATGTATCTGCGCAGGTAGTGCGTATCGGCCTGCCCTGCGGGCCGTCTGCGGCTCCCGCGGACTGGGCCCTGCCGCTGGCGGGAAAAACGGCCCTGGTGACCGGTGCCGCCCAGGGCATAGGTACCGCCATCGCCGAGACCCTCGCGCGCGACGGCGCCCGCGTGCTGTGCCTGGATATTCCCCAGGCCCAGGCCGGTCTCGAAGAGGTCGCCGCCCGGGTCGGCGGCAGCACGATTGCCCTCGACCTGGGTGCGCCGGACGCAGCGCGGGCGCTGGTTGATGCAGCGCAGGCCGACGGTGGTTGGGACATCGTGGTGCACAATGCCGGGATCACCCGTGACAAGACCATTGCCAACATGACGCCGGCGATGTGGTCGGCGGTGATCAACGTCAACCTTTCGACCCAGGAGCGGATCAATGACGCCCTGGTCGGGGCGGGCGCGCTGAAGTCCGGCGCCCGTATTGTCTGCGTGTCCTCCATCTCCGGCATCGCCGGGAATTACGGCCAGACCAACTACGCCCTGTCCAAAGCCGGCGTGATCGGCATGGTGAAAAGCCTGGCGCCGTCCCTGGCGCAACAGGGCATCACCATCAATGCTGTCGCGCCGGGTTTTATCGAGACCCGGATGACCGCGGCGGTGCCCCTGGCGATGCGCGAGGCGGGGCGGCGGCTGAACTCCATGGGCCAGGGCGGCCAACCGCTGGATGTGGCGGAAACCATTGCCTGGTTTGCCAGCCCCGCGTCCGGCGGACTCACAGCCAACATCGTGCGTGTCTGCGGACAGAGCCTGCTGGGGGCCTGAGCGAATGAAAATTATAGAAGTCGGCGCAAGGCGCAGCCCGCTCGCTGCCATGGCACAACTGCTGGGCGCCGCCAGAAAGCCCGCTGGCCCGGTGCTGGAGCTGCCGCAGGTTACTTTCGTGCTGCCGGCCACCAGCCTGGACGGCGCACACCTGGCGAAGTACCGCGCGGTCTGCGGATTTACGCCGCAGCAGGGTGTGCCGCTGATCTACCCGCAGCTGCTGACCTTCCCGCTTATGATGCAGTTCATGGCGTCGGGATACTGCCCCTGGCCCGCCATGGGTACGGTACACCTGAGCAACAGGATCGAGCAGCGCGAGGCCCTGCACGCCGGCGATGTCCTGCGGGTGGAAATGACGACAGGTGGGCTGTTTGCCCACGACAAGGGGCAGGTGTACACCCTCGAGCTGCGCATACTGCGCGCGGATAAACCGGTCTGGCAGGCGACCCAGGGCCTGCTGCGTGTAGGCGTGAAGGCGCCGGCGGGCAAGGCCTGGGCAAGTTCACCGGGCGGCGACGCGGCGCTGTCGCGGCAGGCGGATTTCGAGGCTCCGGCCAACATCGGGCGGCGCTACGGGCGCGTTTCGGGCGATATGAACCCGATCCACCTGAGTGCGATATCCGCCAGGCCGCTGGGCTTCAAGCGGGCCATCGCCCACGGCATGTGGACCAAGGCGCGTGCCCTGGCCGCGCTGCTGCCCCAGCGCCCTGTCGCCGCGGCCACCGTAGCGGTGGAGTTCAAGACACCCCTGCTGTTGCCCGCGACAGCGAGCCTGTGGGTCGCCCGCCAGCAGCGGGACACGCAGTTCGAGGTGCGCGATAGCATGGGCCAGAAGCCGCACCTGCGCGGGCAGCTCCACATCGGCGATTCATCGGCCTGACCACAGCAGCAAAATCACCAGGAGACCAGCATGACTGCCATCCAACGGGTCGCTATCCTCGGCGGCAATCGCATTCCGTTCGCGCGTTCCAACACCGCCTACGCGCAGGCGTCCAACCAGCAGATGCTGACGGCAACCCTGCAGGGGCTGGTGGATCGATTCAGCCTGCACGGTGAGCGCCTGGGCGACGTTGCCGGGGGCGCGGTGATGAAGCACTCCCGGGATTTCAATCTGGTGCGGGAAAGTGTGCTGTCCACGACATTGTCGCGCGAGACCCCTGCCTTCGATCTGCAGCAGGCCTGCGGTACCGGCCTCGAGGCCTGCATGGTGGTCGCCAACAAGATCGCCCTGGGGCATGTCGACTGCGGTATCGCCGGTGGCGTAGACACCACCTCGGACGCCCCCATCGGCGTGAACGAAAAGATGCGCCGTATCCTGCTCGACGCCGCCAGCGCAAAAACCGCGGGCAAGCGCCTTGCTGCCCTGTCCCGCCTGCGGCCTGGTATGCTGGTCAGCCCCAGCCTGCCGCGCAACGGCGAGCCCCGCACCGGTCTGTCGATGGGTGAGCACGCTGAGCTGATGGCGCGCGAGTGGAGTATTGCGCGCGAGGACCAGGACCAGCTGGCGCTCGCCAGCCACCGCAATTTCGCCCGCGCCTACGATGAGGGCTTTCTTACCGACCTGATGACGCCCTTCAACGGCATCAGCCGCGACAACAACCTGCGCCCTGATCTGTCCATCGAGAAGTTGCGTGCCCTGAAGCCGGGGTTCGACAAGAAGGTGGCCCCCGGCCAGGGCACACTCACGGCGGGCAATTCCACCCCGCTGACCGATGGCGCCTCCGCAGTGCTGCTCGCGAGTGAGGCCTGGGCCAAAGCCAGAAAGCTGCCGGTGTTGGCTTACCTGACCTTCAGTGAAGTCGCCGCCGTGGATTTTTTCGACAGGAAGGAAGGACTGCTGATGGCGCCCGCCTACGCGGTGCCGCGCCTGCTGGCGCGTGCGGGCCTCACCCTGCAGGATTTCGACTACTATGAAATTCACGAGGCCTTCGCCGCCCAGGTGTTGTGTACCCTGAGCGCATGGGAGGACAAGACCTTCTGCAAGGAACGGCTCGGGCTGGCCAAACCGCTGGGCGCGATCGACCGCAGCAGGCTCAACGTCAACGGCAGTTCGCTGGCGGCGGGACACCCCTTCGCCGCGACCGGCGGGCGCATCGTCGCCACCCTGGCCAAGCTGCTGGCGCAGAAGGGGGCGGGGCGGGGCCTGATCTCTATCTGCGCCGCCGGCGGGCAGGGTGTCGTCGCCGTACTGGAACGATAAGCGCTGGCCGTGCGCCGAGCCGTACAATTTTGCAACAGGAGAGATGCACAGATGCCCATTGTCGAAACACGTCTTGCGCAGCTCGCAGTCGCCGGCCTGCTGCTGGCCTGCCTGCACGGCTGTGGCAGGTCGGCGCCTGTCGCCGCACCCTCCGGTGATGCCACCGCCACCACGGTTGCCGCCAATTCGGCCTATGGCGAGTCACTGGACCTCGCCAATCCCGTCGATGCAGAAAATGCCGCGCGCGGCTTCATCGCCAGGCCGCAGGGCAAGCTCCTGGCCGCCGATGGCACGCTGGTCTGGGATTACGATCGTTTCGCCTTTGTCCAGGGCGAGGCCCCGCCCAGCGTCAACCCCAGCTTGTGGCGCCATGCGGTACTGAACAACCACAGCGGACTGTTCCAGGTCAGCGATCGCATCTACCAGTTGCGCGGATTCGACCTGGCGAATATGACCCTGATCGAGGGCAGCACCGGCTGGATCGTGGTGGACCCCCTGACCGTACGGGAAACCGCGGCCGCCGCACTGGCCTTCGCCCGTGAGCAGCTGGGCGACAAGCCGGTCACGGCGATCATCTTCACCCACAGCCATGTGGATCATTTCGGCGGCGCACTGGGTATTGTCTCCGCCGAGGACGCGAAGCAGCGGCAACTGCCGATCGTTGCGCCCGAGGGATTCCTGGAGGAGGCGACCAGCGAGAATATCCTGCTCGGCCCTGCGATGGGGCGCCGCGCCGTTTTCCAGTTCGGCAATTCATTGCCCGCCACCGTTGCCGGCAGAGTCAATGCCGGCCTGGGCCAGGCGACGGCGGTGGGCAGGGTTGGCATCCTGCCGCCGACGCTGATTGTCGACCACACGCCCCAGGAGGTGACGCTGGATGGCGTGAGGTTTGTGTTCCAGAACGCCCCCCACTCGGAGGCCCCCGCTGAACTTGCTTTCTACCTGCCCGATCTCAAGGCGTACTGCGGCGCCGAGATCATGGTGCCGACCCTGCACAACCTGTATACCCTGCGCGGGGCCAAGGTGCGCGATGCCCTGCGCTGGTCCGGTTATATCGACGAGGCGCTGCTGCGCTTTGGCGACGCCGAAGTGTTCTTCGCCAGCCACCTGTGGCCGCTCTGGGGCAACCCCAATATCACTCGTTACATGAAGCAGCAGCGGGACGCCTACAAGTACATCCACGACCAGACCGTGCGGATGATCAACGCCGGCATGAAACCCGATGAAATCGCCGAGCAGATCCGGTTTCCCCAGGAACTTCAGGACGCCTTTTCAGTGCACGGGTATTACGGCACGCTCAAGCACGATGCCCGGGCGGTGTACCAGTTCTACATGGGTTGGTTTGATGGCAACCCGGCCAACCTGGATCGCCTGCCCCGGGCCGAGGCTTCGCGGCGCTACCTTGAGTTGATGGGGGGTGGCGAGCAGGTGGTCAGCGCGGCCCAGGCGGCATACGAGCGGGGTGAGTATCGCTGGGTTGCGGAACTGCTCAACCATGCGGTGTTTGCTGATCCGGACAACCGGGCTGCGAGAGAGCTGCTTGCGAGTGCCTACGATCAGATGGGCTATATGGCGGAGTCGGCCATCTGGCGCAATTTTTACCTGACCGGCGCGCAGGAGTTGCGCGGTGATACGGCAGGCATTGCACCGAGCCCGGCAATGGCCATGGATATGCTGGCCTGGGCGCCGGTGGAGAGCTTCCTGGAGGCCTGGGCCGCCGCCCTCGATGGCCCGGGGGCCGAGGGCAAGAATCTCAAGCTGAACCTGGAGTTTACCGATGCGGCCGCCGGTGAAGCGAGCTACGTACTGTGGATTGAGAACGCCGTGCTGCATTTTCGGCGCTCCCCGCCCGCGGCAGATGCCAATGCCGGGATAGCCCTGCCCAAGGCCACTTTCCTCAAGGTGCTGGTTGGCACTGCCGGTATAGGCGACCTGCTCGGCGACGGCGGTATCACGGTAACGGGCAGCAAGCTTGACCTGCTGAGCTTTTTCGGCCTGCTGGAAAAGCCGCCGGCCGGTTTTCCCATCGTCACGCCGTGAGGCGGGGCAGTCCCGAGGCGCGCCAGCGCTCGAGGAAGCGGCTGAAGCGGCCGATGGCGTCGATCAAGTGGTCCCGGTCCGGCAGGAAGACGATGCGGAAGTGCTGCTTGTCCACCCAGTTGAACGCGGTGCCCTGCACCAGCAGCATGTGCTCTTCCTTCAGCAGCTGCAGCACCATCTTCTGGTCGTCCTCGATGGGGTAGATATCCGGGTCCAGCCGCGGGAACAGGTACATCGCCGCCCTGGGCTTGACGCAGCTCACTCCGGGTATCGCGGTAATCAGCTCGTATGCCAGGTCACGCTGCTCCTTCAGCCTGCCGCCGGGCAGGATCAGGTCGTTGATGCTCTGGTAGCCGCCCAGCGCCGTCTGCACCGCCAGCATCGCCGG
The DNA here is from genome assembly GCA_041307045.1 of Halioglobus sp. Taxonomy (GTDB): domain Bacteria; phylum Pseudomonadota; class Gammaproteobacteria; order Pseudomonadales; family Halieaceae; genus JARRPM01. Next base: position 6,249 of record JBFZEF010000191.1, on the reverse strand, counting down.
TACGTTGGCGCACAGGCGCATTGACGCTAGCATCTCCAGCCCTTCGATATAACTGCCGGCCCGCTCCTTGGCGCCGCTCAACATCATCCAGCCGGAGCGGAAACCCGCCATACGATAGGTCTTGGACAGTCCGTTGAAAGTGACGCAGAGCACGTCGGTGGCCAGCCTGGCCAGGGGGGTATGCCGCGCACCGTCGTAGAGAATGCGGTCATAAATCTCGTCGGCGAAGATGATCAGCTTGTGGCGGCGGGCCAGCTCGACGATCTCCTTGAGGATTTCCTCGCTGTAAACCGCCCCGGTGGGATTGTTGGGGTTGATCACCACGATGCCGCGGGTATTGGCGGTTATCTTGCCGCGGATATCCTCCAGGTCCGGCTGCCAGTCGTTGGCTTCATCGCAGCGGTAGTGCACTGGCTTGCCACCGGCGAGGGAGGCGGCGGCGGTCCACAGGGGGTAGTCCGGGGCCGGTATCAGCATCTCGTCGCCGCTGTTGAGCAGCGCCTGCATGGCCATCACGATCAGTTCGCTGGCGCCATTGCCGAGGATGATGTCATCCACATCGACATCCATGACGCCCTCGACCTGGTAGCGCTGCATGATCGCCTTGCGCGCTGCAAACAGGCCCTTGGAGTGGCAGTAGCCCTGGCCCTCCCGGATGTTGTGGATCACATCGCGAATGATCTCGTCCGGGGCATCGAAGCCGAAAGCGCCGGGGTTGCCGATATTCAATTTGATGATCTTGTGGCCCTCGTCCTCCAGTCGGTTGGCGTGATCGAGCACCGGGCCGCGGATGTCGTAGCACACGCCGTGCAATTTCTGGGATTTGAGGAATTCAGTCATGGGTTGATCTGCCCCCCGGCAGCGTTGCTAGTGGGCGCTATTGTAGCCAAAAGCCGGACAAACACTACGGCCCGGACCCTCGCTGCGTTAAAAATACCGGGCTTGTGATTCGCCCCAGACCGGTGCCACTTCGCGCCGGCAAGCGCTGTGAAAAGTGGTATATTGGGCGTCGTTTAGTCACTCGCCAGCTGAGGCACACCAGGCCAGGAGAAAACGCATGACCAGCAGCGGAAGACATCTTATAGGACTGGCCGGCGGACTTATTGCCCTGGTTCCGGGCCTTGTCCTGGCCCAGGAGCCAACTCGCCTGTTCTGGGGCGACACCCATCTGCACACCTCCGACTCTCCCGATGCCTATACGGCGGGCAACAGGTCCGCGGGCCCCGATGTCGCCTACCGCTACGCGAAGGGTGAACCGGTAATCCATCCCTATAATCGCACCCGCGTCCAGATCCTGGAGCCGCTGGACTTCCTCGCGGTGTCCGATCACGCGGAGTACCTGGGTGTGATGCCGGTAGTGATGGATGGGGAATTTGAGCAGCCTGAAGCCGGGGTCTTCGCAAGGCTGAAATCCTGGTTCATGGTGACCCTGGTGCGCTACCTTATCGAGGAGCCGCGCAGCGCTACCAAACGTTTTACGCAGCTGCTGCCTGAAGCGGAAGTGCAGTCCGGCGATACGCGCGACCCGGTCGCCGCAGCCGTAGAGGCAGGTACAGATGGCGGCCTGGAGAGCGCGGGGCTGATCAATGCGGACGCCGCCCGTCGCATCAGCGCCTCCCGGTGGGCGCAGTCCATGCAGGTGGCGGACCATCACAACAAGCCTGGGGTTTTCACCGCACTGGTGGGCTGGGAATGGACCCAGACGGCCAGTGGCGCCAACCTGCATCGGGTCGTCGTGTCCGATGCCAGCGGCGCGACCGCCAGCACGTTTGACCCGGTGGGCGCGGACGATGCGCCCTACCCGGAGGAACTCTGGGACCAGCTGCAGCTGCTGTCGGAGCGCACCGGCGCTAACTTTATCGCTATTCCCCATAACTCCAACCTGTCGAAAGGCTATATGTTTTCCAGGACAACCCTCAGGGGTGAGCCCATCGCCGAGGGCTATGCCGCCAAGCAGGCCCGATGGGAGCCGATAGCGGAGGTAACCCAGATCAAGGGCGACAGCGAAACCCACCCCGAGCTTGCGCCCAACGATGAGTTTGCCGACTTCGAGCGCTTCAATTTCTACCTCCAGGCCTTTCCGCAGGCCAAGGGATACAAGGTCCAGGAGGGCGATACGGTGCGCTCCGCGCTGAAAACCGGCCTGGAGCTCGAGAATGAAATCGGCGTCAATCCGTTCAAGCTGGGCATGATCGGTTCCACCGACTCGCACACCAGCATGGCTTCGGCGGAAGAGCCAAACTTCTGGGGCAAGGTGGCCACGGATTCGATTCCTGAAAACAAGCGCCCCGTCGACCCCTCTGGCTACGGTGACGGTGAGCATGGTTTCAATGGTTGGAGCATGTCAGCCTCCGGCCTTGCCGCCGTATGGGCTGCCGACAACAGTCGAGAGGCCATTGTCGCGGCGATGCAACGCCGCGAGACCTATGCCACCACCGGGCCGCGTATACGGGTGCGCCTGTTCGCCGGATGGGACTTTGCGCTGGAAGACGCCACCTCGCCGGACCTTGCCGCCACTGGTTATGCCAGGGGTGTGCCCATGGGGGGACAGTTGCCGGCGGCGCCCGCTGGAGCTGCGCCACACTTTATTATCAGCGCGGCCAGGGGCCCGATCGATCACAACCTCGACAGGATCCAGGTAGTCAAGGGTTGGCTCGACGCCAGGGGCGAAGCGCAGGAGAAAATATTTGATGTGGCCTGGTCCGGTGATCGCCAGCCGGATGCGCAGGGCAAGCTGCCCGCGGTCGGCAGTACGGTTGATCTGCACACCGGGAAGACAGCCAATAGCATCGGTGCGGCGGAGCTGGCTACCCTGTGGGTCGATCCGGACTTTGACCCCACCCAGAGCGCCTTTTACTACGCCAGGGTGCTGCAGATTCCGACCATTCGGCACTCGCAACTCGATGCCATCGCCCTCGGGATCGACACGCCCTACGAGGGGCCTGCGACCCTGCAGGAGCGCGCCTATACGTCGCCGGTCTGGTACACGCCGGCCAGGTGACGCTCCGTTCTGTCTGCAATCCCCCCGCATGCAGACCATGCAAATTCCCCGCAATGGCTTTGTTATAGATATGGCATTAAAGGTGCCAATATGACAGAATCGGCGCGGTTTGGCGGCTTGATGTCCTGTTGCGCAGGGACCACAATGTCCGGCGCGAAAACCCGCCAGGAACAGCCCGTTGAGGATCCGCAATGATTAAACTGCACGGCACCACCGGCTCACCCTATGTGCGCAAGGTACTGTATGTACTCGCGGTCAAGGGCTTGCCATTCGAGCATATCCAGCAAATGCCCTTCGCCAGGGACCCGCAGTACCTGAAGATCAATCCCCTGGGCAAGATACCCACACTGCAGGACGGCGACCTGACCCTGTGCGACTCAACCGTTATCTGTGAATACCTGGAGGATGCCTACCCGGCGCCCCCGGTGTATCCCACCGGTATCGCCGCCAAGGCGCGGGCGCGCTGGCTGGAGGAGCTGGCCGGTAGCCGCGTTACTGAACTGGCCTCGGGTATTTTCTTCCAGCGCTTCATGCGACCGCTGGTTATGAAACAGGAGCCCGACGAGGCCCTGATCGAAAAAATCATCACCCGGCAGCTGCCGCCGATGCTGGACTACCTGGAGACCCAGGTGCCCGCGCAGGGCTTCCTGTTTGGCGACATTACCCTGGCGGATGTCTGCCTGCTCAGCCCCTTCATCAACGCCGGCTATGCGGGCTATGAGGTTGATCCGGCGCGATGGCCCGGTTTTGTCAGTTTCATGCAGCGGGTCAAATCTGATCCCGTGGTGAGTAAACTGCTGGCGCAAGATGCGGCGGCTATGGGACGGGCCGCGTAGGCGGGGCCGCCCAAGCCAGGCCGCGCAGTTGGTGCTCGTTGCGAATACAAGGGAAGACTGATTGACATGAGTGACACAGATTTACTGTTTGACCTGACCCCCAGCGAAGAACAGCAGATGACCCGTGAGGTCATGCGGCGGTTTGCCCGGGAGGAGATGGCGGCGGCGGCACGGCCCGCCGACGAGGCCGGCGCACTGCCGGAGGGGTTCCTGCGCAAGACCGTGGACCTGGGCCTGAATTTTATGCCGATCCCCGAGGCGCTCGGTGGCGTCGGCGCAGGGCGCAGCCCGGTTTCCAATGTATTGAATACCGAAGACCTCGCCCGGGGTGATATGTCGATGGCGATCGCCACCCTGGCGCCCTTGGCGGTGATCAACTGCGTCATGGATTGCGGCACCGACGCGCAAAAGGAAAAGGTGAGCCAGGCTCTGGCGACAGCCGATTTCACCCCGGCGGCGATGGCCCTGATGGAGCCCGGTATCGGCTTCGATGCGCGGCGGCTGAACACCAGGGCGGTGCGGCAGGGCGATGGCAGCTACGTCCTCGATGGCGCCAAGAGCATGGTCGCCTTCGGGCCCCAGGCGCGGTTGTTGCTGGTATTCGCCGCCAGCGGCGACGCCGGTACCCAGGGTTTTATCCTCAGCGGCGACAGCGCCGGCGTCAGTTTCGAGAAAGAGGACTACATGGGGCTGCGACCCCTGCCGCTGTATGCCATGGCTCTGAATAAGGTTGCGGTGCCCGCATCCGCCAGATTGCGCGACGACTTCGATCTCGGGCGCCTGTTGAGCCTGGGCAAAATTGCCACGGCGGCCCTGGCCGTGGGTACCTGCCAGGCGGTGCTGGATTATGTCGTGCCCTACGTGAAAGAGCGCACTGCCTTTGGCGAGCCCATTTCCAACCGCCAGGCCGTCGCCTTCATGGTGGCCGACATGGCCACGGAACTCGAGGGCCTGCGCCTGATGGTCTACCGCGCCGCCGCCCAGGCGGAGCGCGGACTGGACTGCACCCGCGCAAGCTTCCTGGCCCACCGCAACGCCGTGAAGTACGGTATGAAAATCGGCACTGACGGCGTGCAGTTGCTGGGTGGCCACGGCTTTACCCGCTCGCACCCGGTGGAAATGTATTATCGCAACCTGCGGGCCCTGGCGATGCTGGACGGCATGTTGCTGGCGTGATGCACGCAAGCCTTGCAAAAATAATCCTGATAGTGGTGGTGGCATGATCAATCTGGAATTACCCAAGAGACTCGAAGACACCCGGGCGCTGCTGCGGCAGTTCTCCTCAGGCGGCCTGCGGCCCCTTTCGCGGAAATACGACCTGCTCGAGCAGCAGGAGATGCCGCAGGAGTTGTACGATCTGGGTAAGTTGCTGGGAGGTGGCCGCAACCGCGCCGCAGGCGGCAGTGAAGAGCCGGCTGCGGGCACGAACCGCAACGGCAATAATATGTTCATGGTGCTGTCCTCCGCGGAGCTGTGCTGGGGCGACGTCGGCCTGTTCCTGGCATTGCCGAATGTCGGCCTGGGTAATGCCGCCGTGAGCGCGGTTGCCACCGATGAACAGAAAGAAGAGTGGGGGGAGTTGTTTGCCTCCATGGCCATCACCGAGCCCGGCGCCGGCTCCGACTCCGCCGCCATCAGGACGACTGCGGTGCTCGACGGCGATGAGTGGGTCATCAACGGGGAGAAGATCTTCGTCACCAGCGGCTACCGCAGCAAGCAGGTAGTCGTCTGGGCCTCGCTGGATCTCAAGCTCGGCAAGGCCGCGATCAAGTCCTTCCTGGTGCCCAAGGGTACGCCGGGCATGACGGTGACCCGGGTGGAGCACAAATTGGGCATACGCGCTTCCGACACCGCGCAGATCGTGTTTGAAAACTGCCGGGTACCGAAGGCGAACCTGCTGGGCAACCCGGAAATTGCCAAAACCGCCGAAGACCGCAAGAAGGCGTTCGGCGGCGTCATGCAGACATTCGACAACACCCGGCCGATGGTCGCTGCCCAGGGCCTCGGCGTCGCCCGTGCTGCGCTCGACCTGACCCTGGAACTGCTGCGGGAAAAAGGCATCGAGCTGGACTTTGCCAAGAGCTATCACCAGATGAGCGCGGTTGAGAGTGATCTTTACGACATGGAAGCGGACTATGAAGCCGCGCGCCTGCTGGTACTCAAGGCCGCTTGGATGGCAGATAACAAACAGCCCAACTCAATGAATGCCTCCATGTCCAAGGCCAAGGCCGGCCGCATGGGCAACCAGGTAGCGTTGAAGTGTGTGGAAATCTGCGGTCAGCTGGGCTACAGCAAGGCCCAGCTGCTGGAGAAATTCGCCCGCGACTCGAAGATCATCGAGATCTACGAAGGTACCCAGCAGATACAGCAACTGATCATTGCGCGGCAGGTGCTCGGCAAGGGCTCCAGTGA
>JBFZEF010000190.1:0-2765 GCA_041307045.1 Halioglobus sp. | reverse complement strand
CCACTGTGGTTTCAATCACGCGCGGGCGAATCAGTTTACGACCGAGCACATCCGCCTGTATCTGCATCAGAAGGTTGTTGGCCGCAGCGCCGCCATCCACCCGCAGGGGCCGCATGCGCTTGGCCAGGTCCCGCTCCATGGCACGCAGTATGTCGGCATTCTGCAGGGCCATGGCATCCAGGGTGGCGCGAGCGATATGGGCGCTGGTGCTGCCGCGGGTGAGGCCGGTGATTGTGCCGCGAGCTGCGGGCACCCAGTGCGGGGCGCCGAGCCCGGTCAGCGCCGGTACAAACTCAACCCCGCCGTGGTCAGCGACCCGGGCCGCCAGCGTCTCTATATCCCTGGCACTTTTTATAATCCCGAGGCCATCCCGCAGCCATTGCACGGCCGCGCCGCAGATGAAGGCTCCCCCTTCCAGTGCGTAGACGGGCTTTGCCTTCTCCCCCAGTTGCCAGGCCACGGTGGTGAGCAGGCCCGAACCGGAGTGCACGATGCGCTGCCCGGTATTCATGACGATGAATGAGCCTGTGCCGTAGGTGCACTTGGCGTCGCCAGGCGCGAAACAGGCCTGGCCGAACAGGGCCGCCTGCTGGTCACCGGCGACGCCGGCAATCGGTATGCCATCGGGCAGCCCCGCGACGCCGCGAGTGTAGCCCAGAACGCCGCTGGAGGGGCCGATAGCGGGCAGAATCGCCGCAGGTATCTCGAACAACTGCAGCAGTTGCGGGTCCCACTGCCCGCGTTCGATATCCATCAGGGAGGTGCGTGAGGCATTGGAAACATCGGTGACATGGGTGGCGCCGGCCGTCAATTGCCAGATCAGGAAACAGTCGACGGTGCCGGCGGCGACGTGACCGGCGGCAAGTGCCCGGGCGCCAGCCCCGCTGTTGTGCAACAGCCAGCGGAATTTGCTGGCGGAAAAATACGGGTCGAGCACCAGGCCGGACTTCTGCCTGATAAACGCTTCATGCCCTGCATGGCGCAGGGAGTCGCAGAAATCGGCAGTCCGGCGACACTGCCAGACGATGGCGTTGTACAGGGGCTCGCCGCTGCGGCGGTCCCACAGCAGCGCGGTTTCCCTCTGGTTGGTGATGCCGATGGCGGCGATCTCGGTGGGCTTGCACACCCGCTGGCGCAGGATGGCGCGTATGCCCTTCCCCACCGAGGCCCAGATGTCGGCCGGGCGGTGTTCCACCCAGCCGGGTTTCGGGTAGAGCTGGGGAAATTCGCAGTTGACGCTGGCGCGCAGCTTACCGCTCGCATCCATCAGGGCGACGGTGGTGCCCGTCGTACCCTGGTCGATCGCCAGTACGAAGTCTGCCACCGCGCCCTCCGGGACTTTACCCGCCGTAACCCTCGACGGCCTTGATTTCGAGGAAATCGGTGAAGCCATGGGCGCCCCACTCGCGGCCGTTACCCGATTGCTTGAAGCCGCCAAAGGGCACGTCAAAACCTCCGGAGGCGCCATTGATATGCACATTGCCGGCGCGGATGCGGGAGGCGACGGCGCGCGCATGGTTGATATCCCCACTCTGCACATAACCGGCGAGGCCGTAGGGTGTATCGTTGGCGACCCGGATCGCCTCCTCCTCGCTGTCGTAGGGAAGAATGGACAGCACCGGACCGAAAATCTCCTCCCGGGCGATGGTCATATCGTTATTCACATTGGAAAACACCGTCGGGCGCACGAAGTAACCCTTGCTGATACCCTCTGGCCGACCGGGGCCGCCAGTGACGACTTTGGCGCCCTCGGCAATGCCTTTCTCAATCAGGCCCTGGATCTTGTTGAACTGTACCTCGGACACGACCGGGCCCATGGTGGTGCCCTTGGCAGCGGGGTCGCCCACCTTCACCGACTCGGTGACCTTCGCAGCGATAGCCTCGGCCTGGGCCAGCTTCGCCCTGGGTACCAGCATGCGCGAGGGCGCGTTACAGGACTGCCCGGTGTTCTGGTACATATGCATTACGCCACCGGTCACCGCCTTCTCCAGATCGGCGTCATCCAGCACAATATTGGGCGACTTGCCGCCCAGCTCCTGAGTCACCCGCTTGACCGTGGGGGCCGCATTCTGCGCCACCAGAGAGCCGGCCCGGGTGGAGCCGGTGAAGGACATCATGTCCACGTCGGGGTGCCTGGAGAGTGCCGTACCCACCACCGGCCCGTCGCCATTGACCATATTGAATACGCCTGCGGGCACGCCGGCCTCGTGCATGACCTGGGCGTAGAGGTAGGCGGACAGGGGCGCCACCTCGCTGGGTTTGAGCACCATGGTGCAGCCCACGGCCAGCGCGGGCGCCACCTTGCAGCTGATCTGGTTCACCGGCCAGTTCCAGGGCGTGATCAAGCCGCAAACGCCGATTGGCTCCTTGAAAATCCGGTGTGGCCCCAATTCCTCCTCGAACTTGAAGGTCTTCAGGACCTTGGCCGCCTCCTGCAGGTGACCCAAACCACAATAGGCCTGCGCACCGGCCGCCAGTTCCTGTGGCGCGCCCATCTCCTCGCGAATGGCATCGGCGATATCGTTATAGTACTTCTGGTAAACCGCGGCGCAGGACTCGAGCAATTCGATCCGCTCCTTGACCGAGGTGCGGCTGTAGGTTTCGAATGCGGCCCTGGCGGCGGCGACGGCGAGGTTGACGTCTTCCTCGCTGCCCAGGGAAATATGCGCGCATACCTCCTCTGTCGCCGGGTTGATGACGTCGAAACTGTTGGGCTTGACAGGATCTACCCACTTGCCGTTGATATAAAACTGCCTGTATTCGCG
>JBFZEF010000188.1:0-3128 GCA_041307045.1 Halioglobus sp. | reverse complement strand
CTGCTCATCCACCAGCAGGTTGCCGTTGCGGAAATCGCCGTGCACCAGGCAGCGCGCGCCCCCGGCCGGCGCGTTGTCGCGCAACCAGTTGAGCGCGAGCTGGTGCACCGCCGAGGTATTGCCGTAGGCATCCAGCAGGCCCTGCAGTCGATCCAGGTCCTGCTCCATCTCGAGGTCGCGCAGACCCGGGGGCAGCACCGCGAGTGGTATGCCATGGATTTTCCCCAGCGCTTCGCCGCACTGGAAGGCGAGTCCCCGCCGGGCGCCGGCATATTTTTCGTCGGCCAGGATGCGAAACGGCAGGGCCTCGCCCCGCTCCCGGCTCATGATATAGCCGCTGCCGAGGCCGTGCTCATCACTGAGCACCAGCAGAACCGTCGGCACGCTCACGCCGTGGGCTGCCGCCTGCCGCAGCACCGCGGCTTCCGTCGGCAGGTCGATACTGCCCACCAGCACCGCATCGGAGGAGGCATCGGCCGCACCCGGCGGTAGGCGGCGCAGGATCAGCGGTCGGGCGCCCTGCGCTGAGTGCCAGTCGAAGGCCCAGGTTTCCATGTTGGCGCCGCCGGACAGGCGGGTGACGTTTTCCACCCTGCTTTCCACACTTCTTTCCACCCCGGAGCTGACACCCCCGGGCTCGCCGGCCAGCGCCTTCTCCAGCAGAGCGGCCAGCGCAGCTGGTGTCTCTGTCATCGCACGCTCCCGCGGTTCCGTGGCACCGGCGACCCCCCGATCGGGATCAGGCGGCGCCGTCAAACCAGTCCGCAAAGCCCAGGGTGGCGGAGGGGCCGATGTGCAGTTGCTCCAGTACCCCGTGGCCGACCCGGTCGCCGCAAGTGGCCCTGACGATCTGCTGCACATGGATATTCTCCAGCGCCAGCGGGTCGAGGTCGCTGTCGGTCCAGCTCTCCCCCGCGATGGCCAGTTCACCCTGCCACTTGCCGTGCCCCCAGACCGGGTGCTGGTAGCCAAGGCCTTTCATGCGGTGCACCAGCACCGGCTCCAGCGTCACCTCCATCTGCTCACCGGAGCGGTCGCGCATGGTGATCACCGCCGCCGACGCGCGCCGGGTGCCGGGAATCATGGTGATGTTGTGCTGCACAGTGCCCTCCCAGCCATAGCTGTCGGGATCCGTGGTGCCGGGGATGTCCTCCATTTTTGCATAGCGGGGCAGGAAGCACTGGTCGGTATGCCACTGCTTGCCGGTGCCGTCCTCAAACCAGCCCGCCAGGCTGCACTCGTCCTCCCAGTGGATCGGCATCCAGCCGAAATGAACGGCCTGGAACTCCGCCAGTGGCGCGCCGCCACCGTAGGGGTCGCCCACGGGCCGGATACCCCAGGACCGATCCTTGAGCCCGAAGGTGCTGTGGCCGTCGACCTTGAGCCGCTTGCCGTCATAAGAGATCCAGCCTTCCCAGGAGCCGAACTGGTCGAGCCGGGTGACATCCATGATCAGGTGACGCTGGTTGCGCAGGGTCTGCCGCCCCTCCTCGATACAGGCGGTGTGGGGCGTGAACACCAGGTCGCACTCGATGCCCGTGTCATTGGGGCCGATCGCCACCCGGTGGCGACCCATGGGCTCAACGATATGCAGGGCGAACGGGCCGACCGTGGTATCGGTAGGCTCCAGCGGGGCGCGCCGGGAGCCGTGGAACGCGTACTGCCGCCCGCCAGTGGCCAGGCTGAGGCTGCAGTCCAGGATCCCCAGGTTGGGGTAGCGGCACAGGGCCACGCCGAAGTAAAAACTGCCGTCCCGGGCGTGGCCGTTATACCAGAAGCGATCATAGGTATTGCGGTCGCTGGTGGCCATGTGAAACACCGGCTCGGCAGTCTGGTGGATGGGGTAATCATCGAATTTGGATAGCACGGTAGCTTGTCTCCAGGGTGGGCCAGCGGCGTAGCATGGACTACCTGACCCCGGGCAACAAGAGTGCAATGCAGTCCAGGGTATGGCGGGCGATCATCAGTTCCTCATCGGTCGCCAGTTTCCATGCAGAGACCCGGCTGCTTTCGGTGGATATCCGCTCTGCGCCCGCCTCGTTGGCGGTTGCGTCCAATTCGACGCCCAGCCAGGCGGCATCGCGCACTACCCGGGCGCGAATCGCCGCGGAATTTTCCCCGATGCCACCGGTGAACACCAGGGCATCCAGGCCTCCCAGGGCTGCCGCCAGCGATCCCAGCTCCCGACGAATCCGGTAAACGAAGAGATCGATGGCAAGGGCTGCCCGCGGATCCGCGCTCTGCTCCAGAGTGCGCATATCGCTTGAGATGCCCGATACGCCCAACAGCCCCGACTCCCGGTAGACCAGCTGCTCAATTGCGCGCGCATCCAGCCCGCGCTGGGACATCAGGTACAACATAACTCCGGGGTCGAGGGCACCGCAGCGTGTGCCCATGGGCAGTCCATCGAGCGGCGAAAAGCCCATGGTGCTGGCGATGCTTTGCCCACCCGCAAGGGCGCACATGCTGGCACCATTGCCAAGGTGCAACACCACGCACCTGCCCCTGCTGGCGGCCCGGTCGCGGCTGGCCAGCGCAGAGGCGATGAATTCATAGGACAAGCCGTGAAAGCCGTAGCGCCGGACGCCCGCCTCGTGCAGTTCTGCAGGTAGCGCGAAGTGCTGCGCAAGATCAGGGTTACTGCGGTGAAACGCAGTATCGAAACAGGCCACCTGGGGCAAGCGGGGATGGCGCTGCAGCAGGTAGCGCATGCCTGACAGGCTGTGCGGCTGGTGCAGCGGGGCAAGCTGGACCAGCCGCTCCAGGGTCTCGATGACCTGCGCGGTCACCGCCACCGGGGCACTGAACTCGAGCCCCCCATGGACCACGCGATGCCCCACGCCGACCAGTTCGTAATCTCCCCGTTCGGCAGCCAGGAATCCCGCGATGTGCTCCAGGGCGCCGGCGTGATCCAGACCGGGTTCCGTCCAGTTCCCTTGCGCGACTATGGCGCCCTCCGGCGACCTGGCCACGAACCGGGATCGGATGAAGAGGCCCTCCACCTGTCCGCGCAGGGTCAGCGCCAGCTCGTCCCCGCGGCGGGCGAACAGGGAAAACTTGATGCTGGATGAGCCCGCGTTAAGCACCAGGATTGCGTCGGCCATGTCAGTTCTCGCATTGCGTTCTGC
>JBFZEF010000187.1:0-5858 GCA_041307045.1 Halioglobus sp. | reverse complement strand
AGTTCCAGCTATCCCTACAACAAAGATGGCAGCCGTGAGTTCCTGGAGAGCGTGCCCTTCGTTGAAAGCCTGATCGCTGTCACTGCAATGGCTGCGGTCACCCAGACCATCGAGTTTGCCACCTTCGTCTACAAGCTGGCGGTCCGCCAGGCGCCCGTCGTGGCCAAGCAAGTCCAGGGTATCCAGGTGCTGTCGGGGAACCGTTTCCTGTTCGGCGTGGGTATCAGTCCCTGGGAGGAAGACTTCGCCGTTTGCGGTGTGCCGTTTGAAAAGCGCGGGTTGCGCCTGGACGAACAGATCGAGATTGTCAGGGGCCTCGAAACGGGAGAGTTCTTCGGTTACGAGGGCCAGGTACATCATATGCCCGCGAACAAGATGTGCCCGGCGCCCACCGCGCGGACGCCCATCCTGATCGGCGGCCACACTGAGCCTGCCCTGAAGCGCGCGGCCCGGTTGGGGGACGGCTGGATGTGTGCCGGTGCCGATATGCCACAGCTGGAGGCCTTTATCAGGCGTATCCGGGAGCTGCGCGAGGAATATGGCACCGCCGACAGACCCTTCCGGATCTTTACCACGGGCCAGAACGCTTTTACCCGCGAGGGTATCGAGGCCCTGGAGGCCATTGGCGTGACCGATGTGATCATCGGCTTCCGCAACGTCTACGAAATGGAGCCGGACCGGCCGCTGCCCGAAAAAATAGCCATGCTGCAGTGGTACGCAGGGGAATTTATCCGCGGCTGACCCAGCGCCGGGTCCACATCCCCTCGCGCCCTCGCGCCCGCGTGATCTATACTCAGCCGAAAACACTGAGGAAGGCTCATGGCGGGATTCAGGCTTACCAAGCCCTACACCATGTCGAAAGCGGAAGTGCGCAAGGCCGCCAGGGGCCTCGCCTCCGAGCTGGAGCGGGACCACGGTGTGCGCGCGCGCTGGGAGGGTGACACGGTCCGCATCACCGGCGCAGGGGTAGACGGCAAGATGTCCTTTCACGATGGGCTCATCGACGTGTCGGTGAGGCTCGGCCTGCTGGCCTCCATGTTCGAGTCCGTGCTGCGCAGCGAGGTGAAGCGTTACCTCGACACCCACGTCAGCTAGTTCAAGTCAGCAGGGTCACACCCCGCAAGGGGTCCGAGCCCTGCAATAGCTCCGCGAATTCCTCCGCCAGCGCGCCGGCGCGCGCTATGCACTGCTCCCAGTACCGCACCCGCTCGGTATGGGGCAGGCGTTTGAAATCCGATCGATCCGGTATTTTTCCGAAGGGCAGGTCGGCGGTGAACTCCGCGCTGGGACATAGCAGGACCAGCTTGTCGAATTCATGGATGGCTGCGTGTCTCCAGGGCAGGAATTTGTCGAACCAGCCTGGCACCACCGCGGCGCTGAAATGCGGGTAGAGCATCAAGCCCTCGCCGCAGTATTGGCCCAGGTCGAAGTGGTAGTCGATGATGCCCCCGTCCCAGTACTGGCCGGGTGGCGCGCCGGCAATGTCCCGCTCACCGGTGAGTACGAAAGGTATGGCACCGCTGGCGCGCAGCGCGGCTTCGACATTGTCCTCCCGCAGGCGGCAGTAGCGGGTGGCGAAGTCATCCAGGGCGAGGCCGGGGTTCGCATCATCCCGCGAGTGGAACACCACGCGCTGGAACTGCGCACCGAGCAGGCGCCGGCTGAGGGCGTTGCCGAGGCCGGCCGCGCCCATACCGGTTGCCAGCAGCGGCGAAGATGAGGCTGCCGCCAGCCCGCGGCCGCGGGCGGTGACGATGTGGGTGTGGACGCGAGGGTGGTTCGCCAGCACTCCCGCGCCGCCGTCACCCAGGACCCGGCGCAGTATGTCCCGGCTCACAGCGCTGACCTCGGCGGCCGTGGGTTTGCTCGCGTAATGCTGGTTGAGGTAGGCCGTCTCCAGGGCGTCCAGCGCTGCCAATGGATCGGGCATGGCCAGGCAGGCGTGACGCCAGGAGCCGATGGATGAGCCCAGTACAGATAGCGTGCGCTCACTGCGCTGGAGGAAATCACCGAACAGCACGCGGTCCAGCCGGGCCAGGATAAACCACTTCGGCCCCCCGGAAGCGCCCAGCAGCAGGCTGAACAGGTCTGCGGACCAGCCCTCCCGCCCGATGCGATGGGCGGCCTCGCTGCCGAGGTAGACCGCTAGGGCCCTAATGGCCATGCCGCACTTCCGCCGGCGAACGCCCGGTCCACTTCTGGTAGGCGCGGCGGAAGTTGGAAGCGTCGTTGAAGCCGATCAGGTAGGCGATGCTGGAAAGGGGCAGCCGGGTGTTCTGCAGGTAACGGGTGGCGTGCTCGGCCCGCACCTGGTCGAGCAGTTCCTGGTAGGAGCGCTGCTCTCGCGCCAGGCGGCGGCGGTAGGTGCGGGGGCTGAGGTTCAGCATTTTCGCGGTCTGCGGCATCTGCGGGTACTGGCCTTCGAGCTTGCGCATCAGGCGCAGGGTTTGCTCCGCCACCGAGGTCGCCCCCTGCAGGTCCGCCAGCAGCCGGGCGCATTCGCCCTCATACAGGCTGCGCAGCGCCGGGTTGGAGGAGGGAAGCGGTGTGGACAGCAATTCCCGCTGGAAGGCGATGCGGCCGGTGACGCAGTTGAACTGGACATCCGGCCCGAACACCTCGAAATAGCGTGCGGCGTGGGCGGGCGCCGCGTAGGGCACTTCCAGCTGCAGGCGCAGCTCATCGCGATTCAGCAGGCCCCGCAGGGTGTTGAGCATGGCGCCGCAGATCAATTCAAAGCCAAAATCGAGCGGGGTCTCGGCGGGGCTGCTGACGATACTCAGCACGCAGCGCTCACCCACGATTTCGTACTCCAGATGCAGGGCCGGCGCCAGCAGGTGGTAGTACTTCAGGAACAGGTCGATAACCTGGCTGAGATCCCGGCAGGTCATGAAGGCCTGGCCGAGGACCGCATGGGCGCTCAGATTGAGGTGCAGGCCCAGGTTCAGGCCGAGGGCCCGGTCCCCGGTCAGGCGCAGGGCATTGGCGACCACGATAGCGAAGTCCCGGTCGCTGACCCGGGCGCCGACATTGGCGATGCCGGTCCGGGCCAGGCCCGTGCCCGCCAGCAGGGCCGAGCGGTCGCAGCCCTGCCTCTCCACCAGGTCGATGAGGATCAGGACATACTGTGCCGGGGTGCTGGTTTCTACCATCTCGCCATTTGGCCATAAATGACCTGAAATTGACAAGACTTTACCTTGTTGCGCGCGTGGAGATCTCGCATAGTCAAAGGCTCATACATCCCAGTGGAGTTTGCCCCATGCAAGTGAAGTGGACTGACAGTACCCCCCGCAAGATCCAGCAGTTCGCCGGCGCCGACTATCCGAGGGAGAACCCCCACTTGGAAGACCTGCTCACCAGTGCCGATGTCGATCACATCGCCGAGATCTTTCAGACGCCCCTCACCGGTTCCTACAACTGGGATTACAAGGTGCAGGACGATCGCATCAAGAAGCTCTATGACCTGGGCAAGCAGCTCAACTGGGATCCGGAGATGGACATCGACTGGAACCGGCCCTGGCCGCAGGAGGTGCGCCAACCGGAGGTGATGAATCTTCACGAATTCGAGCCCTACCTGGCGATGGACGAGAAAACCCGGGCGGAATTCTGGTTGCATATGAATTCCTGGAGCCTGTCCCAGTTCCTCCACGGGGAGCAGGGGGCGCTGCTGGTGGCCTCGCAGTTGTGTTCCTGCGCGCCCACCCTGAATGCCAAGCTGTATGCCGCGTCCCAGACCTTCGATGAGGCGCGCCATGTAGAGGTATTCAACAAGTACCTGCAGCAGCGCATCGGCATGATGTACCCCATCAACACCTACCTCAAGAGCATCATCGACAAGATCCTGACGGATCCGCGCTGGGACATGAAATTTATCGGCATGCAGATCGTGATCGAGGGCCTGGCGCTGTCCGCGTTCAATACCACACGCGAAACTACTCCCGACCCGGTGCTCAAGGATGTTGTGTACCTGGTGACCAGGGATGAGGCGCGCCATGTCACTTTCGGGGTCAATTACCTCGAGGAGTTCGTCAAGACCCTGACTGACGAGGAGCGGGAAGAGCGCGCCCTGTTCGCCTACGAGGCTTGCGTGGTCAGCCGCGAGCGCCTGGTGGCCACCGATGTGTTCCGCCACTTCGGTTGGGATGTGGAGGAGGCCCGCAAGCAGGTGCTGGAGGGTTTCGTGATGTCCACCTTCCGCAACCTGTTGTTCCAGCGCGTTATCCCCAACCTCAAGCGAATCGGGCTCCTGACCGACAAGATTCGCCCCAAGTTCGAGGAGTTGGGCATTCTCGACTACGAGAACCTGGCCACCGATGGCGACATCGACTGGACCGCGATGGAGCGGCCGCTGGATACGCAGGAGGCCCAGTCACATGAGCAGGGCATGCTCGCGGCATTCGCAGCCGAACACCAGAAGCAGCAGGCCGCCAAGATCAGCACCGCGGCCTGATCCTGGCGCAGCCGCCGCACCCCGGTGCGGCAAAACAAAAAAAGCCGGCATGGAAGCCGGCTTTTTTTTGTGCGTGCAGGAGGTTCAGATCAGGCGGCCAGCGCCTTGACCTGGGTATTCAGGCGGCTCTTGTGCCGGGCGGCCTTGTTCTTGTGAATAATGCCCTTGTCTGCCATGCGATCGATCACGGGTACGGCGCTGTCATAGGCCGCCCTGGCCGCGGTCGCATCACCGGTGCTGATGGCTGCGTTCACTTTCTTGATCATGGTGCGAACCATGGAGCGCAGGCTGGCATTGTGATTGCGGCGTTTTTCGGCCTGGCGCGCCCGCTTTTTCGCTTGCGGTGTGTTTGCCACTTCGATGTACCTCTACAGGGGTCAAAAATCAGGAGGCGCGATTATTCACATTCACCTATCCCTTGTCAACCGCAAGCGCGCGCGGGGTACAGGGGCGGCGGGGCCACCTGCAGGCAGGGGTACCACAGGAGTGCGATCCGGGGCTTAAGTCGCGCCGGCCGCTGGGATACACTAACGGCTATTAGTGATTAATGTCGAAGCCGGGTGCCGGTCGCCTTGACCGCCGGCACACAGCGAGAACCCCGCCATGGCAACACAGGCAGCAGGCTCGGAGCAGGCCCTGACCACCGCTGAGCGCATACTCGATGCGGCGGAGAACCTGTTTGCGGAAAAGGGCTACAGCGCCACCTCGCTGGGGGATGTCGCGGACCGGGTGGGCATCCGCTCACCCAGCCTCTATAACCACTTCCGCAACAAGGAGGCCCTGTACGAGGCCGTGCTGGAGCGCCTGCTGCGAGTGTTCTCCGCGCCGATGGAGGAACTCGGCAAAGCGCCGGTGACCTATGAACGGGTTTTCCTGTGGCTGGAGACCATCGTGCGCCAGCACCACGCCAACCCCAACCTGGCGCGCCTGTTGCAGCATGCGGCCCTGTCCGGGGGGCCTCACACCAACGAGCTGATCGACCGCCTGTTCCGCCCCATGTTCCAGCCCGATGCGCAGATTGAAGGGGATGCCATCTCCCTGTTCAAGGATTCCGGGCTGCAGCCCTGGGCGGTCATGGCCTTCAACAATCTGGTCATGTCCTATGTCACCATGGCACCCATGTATCGCGATCTGCTGGGGCAGGACCCGTTCAGCGAGGCGGCCCTGGACAAGCAGCTGAATCTCATCAAAACCCTGCTGCGGGCGGTTTTCGAGTACAAGGGCGATCAGGCTCCGGCATAATGGCTGTTTCTGTGGCGCATTGATCAAGGCGGTACGCACTCTATGTTGATTTCCGATGCAGTCCACATCTGGCGCGAGCCGGATGGCGACTATCATTTCGAGTGGCAGGTGACCGACCCCGGCACCGAGGTCTCCGTGGAACCCCTGGCCGGCACTGCCGGGAGCG
>JBFZEF010000186.1:0-3062 GCA_041307045.1 Halioglobus sp. | reverse complement strand
CGAACTGGATGTCGATAGAGGTCCCGGAGCCAGGGCCATCGCAGTCGAGCTTAATGGTCCATCCCTTGCAGCGCTCGAGCCCTGGCTGGGAAAACTTCCCTACGACCTCGGCCCCTGGCGGGCCGCGGGGCAATTGAGCGGCACCCGGGGGGACCTGTCCCTGCATAAGCTGGTGCTGGAAGCGGGCGCGCCAGGCGCGCTTGAGATAACCGTCACTGGCACAGTCGGCCGGATCAGCACCGGGCGCGGCCAGCAGCAAGGAATTGCGGCCGATAACATCGACCTGAACATGCGTGCCCGCGTAGCGGATTCAGCCCAACTCAATGCCCTGCTGGAACGCGACGACATTCCACCGCATCACGAGCTCACTGTAGCGTTCGCAGCAAAAGGCAGCGCAGAAAAGCTGCAGCTGAGCGCAGGACAGCTTGCGATCACCGCCAGTGACCTGGCGGTAAAAATTGGACCTTTGAGTGGTGTCGTGCACCCGAGTAAGGAATTCAGGCTGTCAGAGCTGGCGGCGCCAGTGCTTATCGACATCAGCGATACCGCCGCGCTATCCCAGTACAGCCGCCTGCCGATGCCGGTACTGGGCCCAGTAAAAATAAAGGCCAGGCTCGCGCAACAGGGTAACGCTTTTCAATTGCTCGATGTCACCGCTGCGATCGGCGAAGGTAACCCAGTGGCAGAGGCCACAGGCCGGATTGGCAACCTGGCAAAACTCAGCGACCTATCCCTCAGCGGAAACATCGACTCTGTCGATACCGGCACGCTGCTGGCCACGCTGGTCCCGGATTTCAACTACCGCGCATCACTGGGCAGCCTTGGTGGCACTTTCAAACTGACGGAACAGAAGGGTAAGTGGACCCTGTCGGATCTGGCGTTGGCCGCAGGTGATGAAACCACACCCCTGGCATTTACCCTTGAAGGTGAAGTCAGTGACCTGTCCGGGTTGCCCAGCATCGATCTGGATGCAACGCTCCGACTGGCGGATCCCGCCCTGCTGCAAGCTATCAGTGGAAGGGCACTGAAACCGCTGAGCGGCAGTCTTGTCGTGACAACGACCCCGGGAGAAATCCAAGGAATACTGAAGGCACTGGTCGGCGACACCGAAATCAGCGGTGACACCCACGTCCAACTGGGGGACAAGCGGGTTCAGGGCGTAAAAATTGGGCTCGAGATACCGCAGCTACAGCTGCAGGATTTCGGCTTTTTTCCTGCAGAATTAGACGACAATTCTGTAACCGACTCTCCCGCCGCTGATACTGCAGTAAATGACACAACGAAACAGCAGGGCACTGCGCAAGGAGCACCGCTCGAGCCAGCACCAACCCCGGTGTGGCTGGCGCGGTTGCGGAAATATTCACCTGCTTTTCCCATCGACATAAGCATTCGAATTGACGGATTCAGCGGTGATAGCAGCAAACTGGACAGCCTCCAGTTGAAAATCAGCGGCCATGACCAGCGCTACACCCTGCAGCAGCTTTCCGCCGGCTACAACCAGGTGCTGGCAGAAATTCGCGGCATTATCGACCTCAACCCGACGCCACCCGCCCTGAGCCTGTCGGCACAGGCCACGGCCCTCCCCCTGGGTGCCATCCTCAGGGATGTCGGTATAACAGCCAATGTCACCGGGGCACTGACGATACTGGGTGGCGTCACTGTAATGGGAGAGACCGCGGAGGCACTGGTCAGCAGCATGAATGGCAGCGTGGCACTGGCGCTGGAAAATGCGGTCCTGGAGGGTGCCGCCTATGACCTGCTGGCCACTGACCTGCTGGCCTGGATCTACTCCGGGGCACTGGCGGAAAAGTCCACGCGCCTCGACTGCGTAATGGCCAAATTTGCGCTGCAAAACGGTGTCGCAACCACCGAGAACCTATTTATCGAATCGACAAAAATGGTGGCGTCCGGCAACGCGAAGTTCGACCTGGTGAAGCGGCGCATGGATATGCGGCTCACTCCCTTGTCGAAATCGCGACTGCTGCAGGTGCCCTCCAACATCAGGCTCAAAGGTGATATGAGCAAGCCAAGGGCGGAGATTTCGCCGGTCGCCGCAGTGGCCGATGCCACCTCATCGGCACTCATGCTGATACCGGAACTCACGCTCAAGTTGTTTGGCGTGAATCGGGCTGCGACCAAGGATTTCCGCCCCTGCCAGGCGGACATGGGCAATTAGCCTGTCGGCGCCGTCGGCGCTTCATGCTACAGTTGCCGCAGACGCAACGACAACTAGAAAAAGGGTCTGATTATGGGAGCTGCGAGAGGCGAATTCAGTTCACGTTTTGGCTTCGTTATGGCCGCGGCGGGCAGCGCGGTCGGGCTTGGCAATATCTGGGGCTTCCCCACCCAGGCCGCCAGCAATGGCGGGGCTGCTTTCCTGCTGGTCTATCTGCTGCTCGCTTTCCTCCTCGCCTACCCCGTGCTGATGGCCGAATTGATAATCGGGCGCCATACCCATGCCAACGCGGTGCGGGCTCTGCAACAGATTTCGCCCAACACTCCGGTGCGCGTTGTCGGCAAGACCGCGGGGATTATCGGCCTCGTTGTTGCCAGCCTGATTCTCAGTTTCTATGCGATAGTGGCCGGCTGGATGATCGCCTACTGCGTGGCGTCCTTCGCCACGCTGCTGGGCATCAATTCCGCCTCAGCCTGGCTGGTGTCAGCCGGCTTGACCCGAGATGTCTTCTTCATGCTGTTCTTCATGGGCCTGACCATCGCCATCATAGCCCGGGGCGTCCAGGACGGTATCGAGCGCTGGTCAGCCCGACTCATGCCGATGTTGATACTGACCCTGGTGTTGCTGGTGGGCTACGTACTGACCCTGGATGGGGCCATGCAAGGCCTCAGGGTTTACCTGCTACCCGATTTCGAGCGGGCGCTATCTCCGGAGCTCATCCTGAAAGCCCTTGGCTCGAGCTTTTTCTCCCTGTCCCTGGGGGTGGGCACCATGCTGATTTACGGCTCCTACATTGACGACAAGCAGAATCTGCCACTGGTGGGTGGCATGGTGACCCTGGTGGACATTTCGATAGCGGTGCTGGCCGGTTTCCTGGTACTGCCTG
>JBFZEF010000185.1:0-3085 GCA_041307045.1 Halioglobus sp. | reverse complement strand
AGCCGGCTTCTTCGTTCGCTTGTGGGACTCGATCGTGATGTGGTTCAGCAGCCTGTTTGCCGCCTGAGGCTGATCCCAGAGGTAAGCAGATGGAGCAGGAACCGCCCAGGATCGAATTCCCCTGCGCTTACCCGATCAAAGTCCTGGCACGCAGCTCCGAGGACCTGACCGAGGTGATCCTCACGGTGTTTGAGCAGCATTCCCCCGGCTTCGATCGCACGGCGGTCACGGCAAGGGTCTCCGGTAAAGGCACATTTACCGCTATCACTGTCACCATTACCGCTACCGGTCCTGGCCAGTTGGAGGCCCTGCACCAGGACCTGCTGGGCACCGGCAGGGTGCAAATGGTCCTCTGATGGCGATACCCGCCGTGCTGCAGCGGGAGCTGGGGCTGGTGGCCTACGAGCCCACCCTGCAGGCCATGCAGGACTTCACCGATGCCCGCAGCCCGGAAGACCCCGACCAGCTGTGGCTGTTGCAGCACCCCCGGGTTTTCACCCAGGGCCAGGCCGGCAAGCCGGAGCACGTGCTGGCCCCGGGCGACATCCCGGTGATCCAGGTGGATCGCGGTGGCCAGGTGACCTACCACGGCCCCGGCCAGTGGGTCCTCTACCTGATGCTGGACCTGCGTCGCCGCGGCTGGGGTGTGCGCGACCTCGTGGATACCATCGAACGCAGTATCGTCCTGCTGCTGGCGGAATACGGAATCAATGCGGTACCCAGGCCTGAGGCGCCGGGGGTGTATGTGGGTGCTGCGAAGATCGCCTCCCTGGGCCTGCGCGTGCGCCGCGGCTGCAGTTACCACGGCTTGTCACTCAATGTGGATATGGACCTGGAACCCTTCGGGCGGATCAACCCCTGCGGCCACCGCGGCCTGGAAGTGACCTCCATGGCCCGCTTGCTGCCTGGCGCTGTCGACCTGGATGCTGTCGGCAGGCGCCTGCTGGCGCTTGTGGCCGACCGACTCGATGCCGGCTAACGGCGGGCGGGTCGCTTCTGCAACTTGCGCTGCAGCGTGCGGCGGTGCATCCCCAGGGCGCGGGCTGTCGCCGATACATTGCCCTCGTGATCCTGCAACACCCGCTGGATATGTTCCCACTCCAGGCGCTCCACCGAGAGGGGGTCGCTGGGCACAGCGGTTTCTCTTGCCCCCGGGCTGCCGCCAAACGCGGTGAGAATCTCATCGATAGTGGCAGGTTTGCACAGGTAGTTCACCGCACCGGCCCGGGTGGCCTCCACCGCGGTCACGATACTCGAGTAGCCCGTGAGCACCACCAGCGCGGCCCCGGGTGCCTCCGCCAGCAGGCGCGGCAGGATCACCAGGCCCGAGGTGCCCGGCATGTTCAGATCCAGCAGGATATGGCTGGGCCCGAACTCCCGACAGGCGGCCAGGGCCGCCTCCGCGTTGGCGCAGCTGCGAGTCACAAAGCCGCGCCGCTTGAAACCCCGGGCCATGACGCCGGTGAACACCGGGTCATCATCGACCAGGAGGATTTTCCCGGCAGTTTCATTCATCGGCGGGCCTCCCGGCCAGTGGCAGGTAAAGGTTGGCCTCGGTGCCCCCGCCCTCGGCGTTGAGCAGTTCGATACGGCCACCGCAGCGCTCCACTGTGGCGTGACTCAACAGCAGGCCGATGCCGAGCCCCTTGCGGCTGGCGCGGATGATGGGCCTGCCCATGTCGTGCAGGAGCTCGCTGCTGATGCCGGGTCCCCGGTCGCGAATGGTGATGCGGGCTTCCTTTGCTGTGCACTGGTAACTCACGTCCACCCGTTCCGTGCCGGTATCGGCGGCGTTATTGAGCAGGTTTTCCAGAGCCTGGCACAGGGTGGAGTCGTATTCGATCACCGCCCCGGGGCCCGCCTCTCCCGGGGAGATGGTGTAAACCGCCCCTGGCCGGCGCACGGCCCAGCGCTCGACAGTACTCTTTACGAACTCCCCCAGGGCCTGGCGCCGGGTCTGCTCCAGACTGGACACTTCCGCGGTGCGGGTCAGGGTATTGAGCGTGGATTTGCACTGGGCCAGTTGCGCGCGCAGTAACTCGCAGTCCTCCCGCAGCTGGCCGCCCAGGGTGGCGTCCTGCAGCATCTCGTCCACCAGTACCGTCATCGTCGCCAGCGGTGTGCCCAGTTCGTGGGCGGTCCCCGCCGCGAGACTCGCCACTGCCATGATCTGGTCGTTGCGCAGGCGGTCCTCGCGCCTGGCTACCGCCCGCGCTTCCTGTTGGCGCAGAATCGACGCCATGCGCACCACAAAATAGGTGATCAGCCCGGCGCTGAAGAGGAAGTTGAACCACATGCCCAGGATGTGCACGTCGGCGCTGTCAGCGTGCCCCATGTGTGCGTGGGGAGAGAACAGGGGAAAGGGTTGGTAGTAGTACAGCAGGAGGCTGTAGGCCAGCAGGGAGGCGCCGGCCACCAGCCAGGTGTAGCGCCAGGGCAACACGGCGGCGGCGACCACAAGGGGCACGATGTAGTAGGACACGAAGGGATTGCTGGCGCCCCCGCTGAAGTACATCAGCGCGGTCCAGCCCAGCACGTCGATCAGCAGTTGCGCCAGGAATTCGCTGTCCGTTACCGGCCAGGGGCGGGTGCAACGCCAGAGACTGGCGACGGTGATCACAGCCAGGACGGCCAGGCTCAGGGTTACACCCCAGAGGCTTTCGGTGGTGCGGCTGGCGACCAGCACATAGGCGAGCACCCCGGTCTGACCCAGCAGGGCGATACCGCGGATCAGCAGCAGGCTGCGCAGGTTGTCCAGTGAAGGGTTGTAGGCGGATGCCAGGTCGCGGTGTGGTGGGGTCACCCGCCCATTATACGGGCACTTCCCCGCTGAGCGCAGCGACAAGATGCCGCAGGCCGCCAGCGGGCGATTGGGGGCAGGACTGCGCCGGAAGCTCAAAAGGCGTATAATCCGCGCTTTTTTCCCGGGAAGAGCCATGCCAGAGCTTGCCAGACAGATTGCCTCGCGCCGCACCTTCGCGATTATCTCGCACCCCGATGCGGGCAAGACCACTATTACCGAGAAGTTGCTGCTGCTGGGTAACGCCATCCAGGAGGCGGGCAGCGTCAAGGGCAAGAAAGGCCC
>JBFZEF010000184.1:0-2475 GCA_041307045.1 Halioglobus sp. | reverse complement strand
GGGTGTTGCTGCCGGCCTCGGCCCTGGCCGGAGCGATCCTGCTGGTGGTGGCGGATACCCTAGCCCGCGTCGTCATCGCGCCCACGGAGTTGCCGGTGGGGATCATCACGGCGATCATCGGCGTACCCTTTTTCATCTCCCTGCTGCGGCAGCGCCACCACTACGGCATGCAGGCGTGAGCGCCCTGGAACTGGAACAGGCAAGTGCCGCCCCCTGGGGCACGCCACTGCTGCGCGACATCAGCCTGGCGCTCGCGCCCGGCGCCATACTCGGGCTGACCGGGCCCAACGGCGCCGGCAAATCCTCCCTGCTGCGCCTGATTGCCGGGGACATCCCCCTGAGCGCAGGCCGCCTGCTGTTAGGTGGCAAACTGCGCGGAGAGTGGCCGCGCCGCCTGTTGGCCCGACGCCTGGCCTACCTGCCACAGCTCTCACTGCTGAACTTTCCCTACACGGTTGAGGAGGTGGTGGCCATGGGGCGAATGCCCCACGACACGGGGGTATCGACCGATGCCGGGATCGTGGCGCAGGCGCTGGCCGCCACCGATACCGCGAGCCTGCGGGAGCGGCTATATACCCGCCTTTCCGGCGGGGAAAAACAGCGGGTACAGCTGGCGCGGGTGCTCAGCCAGGTCTGGGATGCGGGAGACGGCGCCCTGTTGCTGCTGGATGAACCCACCAATGCCCTTGACCTGTCACACCAGCAAATGGTGCTCGCCGCCGTGCGCGCACTGGCGCAGCGCGGTTGCGCGGTGGCGCTCGCCAGCCACGACCTCAACCTGGTGGCGGGGCTGGCAGACAGCATTGCCGTGCTGCAACAGGGCCGTGTCGCGGCCCTGGGCGCGCCGCGGGAAATATTCACGCCACAACTGTTTCGCGAGATTTTCGCCATCGACGTCCTGGTGCAGCCGCACCCCGAGCGCGACCAACCCCTGGTGATCAGCCGGTGAATGCTGTGCGCTCGGCGGGGCTGCTCGCGCTGGCCCTGGTGCTGCAGCCGCTCGCGGCACTCGGGCAGGCCGTCAGCGCCACGGACTTCAACGGCCGCAGCATAAGCCTTGCAGCGCCCGCCCGCCGCATCGTCGCCCTGGCCCCCCACAGCGTGGAAAACCTGTTCAGCGCCGGCGCCGGCGGCGCACTGGTGGGAAAGGTCAGCGCCAGCGATTTTCCGCCGCAGGCCCTGGGCGTTCCCCTCGTGGGCAGCTTCAACGCCTACAGCCTGGAAGCCATCGCCCGGGCCCGGCCCGACCTGATCGTGATGTGGGGTTCGGGCAACGGCGCCGGCACCCTGGAAAAACTCGAGGTACTGGGTATTCCCATATTTGTCAGCGAGCCCAGACAACTGGAGGATATTCCGCGGGACATTCGCGCCCTGGGGCGGCTGGCCGGCACCGAACACGCCAGCGAGGCCGCGGCCCTACACCTGGAAAACGGCCTGGCCGCGCTGCGAGAGCGCTACGCGCACAGGGCGCCGATCAGGGTGCTCTACGAAATCTGGAACGACCCGCTGCAGACGATCAACGGCGATCACATCATCAGCCAGGTGCTCGCCCTGTGCGGCGGGCGCAACATTTTCGCCGATGTGGCGACCCTCGCCCCCCGGGTCAGCGTCGAGTCAGTGCTGGCGCGGGAGCCCGAGGCGATCATCGCCAGTGGAATGCAGGACGCGCGGCCGCAGTGGCTGGATGACTGGCGCCGCTATCCGCAGCTGCCGGCGGTGCGCAACGAGGGCCTGTTCTTTGTCCACCCGGACCTGCTCGAGCGCCCCACCGCCCGGGTGCTGCAGGGGGCACAGACTCTGTGCGAGCAGTTGGATACGCTGCGCCACTGAGGCGCGATGCTACATGGAACGCCGCAGCAGAGGCGGGATATCCGGGTGCGAGCCTCCCTCCTCCCCCATTTCCGCCACCAGCCTGTGCAGTGCCGGCCCGAGCCTGGGTTTTACTTCCTCAGGGCGCAAGGGTTCGCCGCACTCGCTGCAGGTGAGCATGGGCCTCGTGCGCTTGCCGCACTTCTGGTGCACATATTCCAGCGGCGCGCCCTCGCCCTTGTCCATCCACTCGTCGCCCCAGCGGGCGAGGCTCATCAGCACCGGGTACAGCCCGAGTCCCTTGCGGGTGAGGCGGTACTCATAGCGCACCGGCCGATCGTGGTAGGGCACCTTCACCAGCACGCCCTGCTCCACCAGCTTGCCCAGGCGTTCCGACAGGCGGTGCCGAGTGATACCGAGATTGGACTGGAACTGGTCGAAGCGGCGGGTGCCGAGAAAGGCATCGCGAATGATCAACATGGTCCAGCGCTCGCCGACAATGGACAGCGCCCGCGCCACCGAACACACCTGCTTGTCTATATCGTCCCAACGCATAGCGTCCCCCGCTGTATGGAAATTTTATTCCGCACCTTCGCGGCAAAAATGTAACATACTCATTCCGATTTGGAACGGTATGTTTGGTAAGGATCAGACAAACATAAAAAA
>JBFZEF010000182.1:0-5464 GCA_041307045.1 Halioglobus sp. | reverse complement strand
CAGGCTGAAGAACTGAGCATCGGTGAGGCCCAGGGCGGTGGAGTAGAAATTGGTAGTGTCGAACGCGTCGAAGGCCCCGCCGCTACCGGTAGTGCTAGTAAGAGTACGTGTATCAGGGTCGCGGACGGCCAACAGCTCGCCGACACCGCCCTTCTCGACATCCGGACCGTCCACTGCCGTACTCCAGAACGTCCTGGTGCTGTCCTTGATATTCCCAAATTCAGGGTCCAGCGCCGGGTTGCCTGCAACATCCACCAGCACCGCAGCGCTGTTGATTTTCAGCTTCTTGATATTCCCTACCCAGTCCACCGTCTCGGCCGGCTTGAACATGGCATAGAATACCTCGTCACGACTTCTGGTGCGGGTGAAGGTATCAACCGCCACTGCCGGGGAGGTAAACGTCGTGGCCCTGGACAGTATGCCGGTAATGGCGCCCTGGAAGGCTGCCGTCAGCGTCTGGGCATCGTCGGCGGTGTAGTACTGACCCTTGCCATTTTCAGCCGCATCCCTCAGCAACTGCTGGTCGGTGGCGAAACCGATGGTGTAGGTAATGCCGTACTGGTCGCCATTGGTGTCATCGTCATCAAGGTCGGTAGTGGCCATGTACTCGGTCAACTGGGGCAGGCAGTTTTCGGTCATGTTGCCGTCCGCATCCCTGTAATCGGCGCAGTCTTTATCGGTCAGGTCCTTGATTCGCTGGTTGGCATTGGTATCGCGCTGCGGCTCGCCGTCCGTCATCAGAATGATGTAGGTATAGGCGCAGTCGGTGTTGGGCGAAACATAGGTGCCGCCGCCGCTGACTTCCGCCAGCGGATCCTTGGGCAGCACGTCATAAGTGCCACGCCCATCGCCCCCATCCAGGGCATCATTCCCATAGACCACACCCAGGCCCGCAATATAGCGGTAGGCTTCGTACATGGACTCACACATGGGCGTACTGCCCGCGTGATCGGTCATGTTCACCAAGTCTATCAGGTTGTCGCGCTGGCTCTCACTCATGCCGCTGATGATGCGATGCGCTATGCGCCCCCCCGAATCGAAGTTGAACTCCAGCAGACCGAAATCAATATTGGGGTTGGTAGAGATAATGCTGGAGATGACCTCCTGGGCGATCTGCAGCCTGTCCTTGGTCTCTATCAGCGAGGCGTCGTGATGCCAGTTCATGTAGTGGGAGGTAAAGAAGGTGTAGGCAGTGTTACCCCAATCGATGGTGCCATCGACATTAGGGCCGTATTCATTGCCATTGATTGCGTTGTTTTGCGGATAACCGTTGGGCTGGCCGGAGCCGTTGGCCGTGATACTGTTGGTGACGTCCTCGCGGCACTCTACATGCGTGGGCGTTTGGGCAGTGTTGCTGAGGCTCCCCCAGGTGCCCGGCACGGGAGTATCGGGTTGACACACCTGAACCCGCGGCCCGGAATAGGTCCACTGCGTGGTGGTGGTGAATTCCGGCGGCGTGACCAGTTCGAAACAGGCATCGTAGTCATTGCCACTCCCGGGAGGGTTGACTATAAGAAACGACCAGCCATTCGAGCAGGAATTATTACTGTCATTTGAACGATAAACCCAACCGCTGACGGGGTTGCTGGAAGTGTCCACCCTGTAACAGGCGTCGTTATTGGGACCGGGAGGGTCGACGTAGGTTAGGCCGCCGCTGCAGCTGTCGTTATTCCCGTCGTTCCTGTCATAAACCAGTTTCTCGACAGGCTCAGTGATAGTGGTCTGCTCGTAACACCCCGCGTTATTGGGGCCGGGGGGATCGCGATACTCAGTACCACTGGGACAGGCCAGGGTGCACTGGCCCTGCTGGACGGTGGAATCAACCCAGCGCCTGGCGCGTTCAACGCCATATCGCCCCATGTCATCAAGGCTATCATAGGACGAGGCGCAGCGATTCCTCGAGGCCGCAAACCAGTTGCTGCTGCCAGTGCCGGGCACAGAGCCATCGGTGGACCAGTAGATACGGTCGGCGCTGACGCTCGTCGCATAGGTTGCGCTGGGGTCATAGGCAGGCCGCTGCTGCTCCACCTGCGTGTTCATACTTCCGGAGTCGTCAAAGGCGATCAACACCTTGGGCCGTGCGCCCGAAGCGGCATCGTACTGGGCCTGGTAAATTTCCGTGTCATCAGCCGCCGCCGGGAGGACCGCGCCGAGTAAAGCGAACGCGATGGCACCTGGCACTGTCAGCAATGTGCTTTTCACTATTTTGTTAAGCATGGAACTGTCCTCCACGGATACCTGGCTGTGTCACATCGCGGCGCACCGATCAGGTGCCGCCAATCACTGTCTTTACCACGCCCAATTCGACCCGGGTTCGGGCCCGCCCGGGCACGTCGTGTTCTGATTCCACGCGGTAGTAATCACAATCGACCACCCCCACGCTGGATCCACCCCTGTTGTTCGGCGGCCTGGGGCATGGGCGCTGGATGGCAACAAGAAAGACGTCCACGTCAATGGGCGCGGCATCGGGGTCGTCCGCGAGATTCCTCAGCGGGTGAGTGCCTACATCGGCAAATGGCTCAAGTACCACGTCCTCCCGCCTGAACGGGTCTTGGGGGCCACCCGCCAGACCGAGCGCCGCGTAAACTCCCGCCTCGGCCGCGTGAAAGGAGCGGTAGGCATCCTGCATACTTGCCGACATTTTCAGGCCCAGCGAGCTGTTGTTGGCCGCAGTCACGGCGATCACTGTGACAACCAGCAGAAACAGCAGCGCCGTCACCAGGGCAACACCGCGCTGCGGGGTGGTCGATTTAACGGTATCTTTCATTACACCCCTCCCCGAAGGGTCAGTCTCGGGTTGCGCATCGAGATATCGGAGTTCAACAGGATTCTTCGCATGTTATCTCCGGGCGTGATGGTGAGATCACCCAGGCTGTAGGTTTTTTCGTCGCTGTAGTTGGGGTCCGCCACGTCGCTGCGAATCAGGAGAAAAACCTGCAATGACATCACCTGGTCCCAGTTATCGGCGCTGGGAACACCCACCTCGGTCAAGTTCCCCAGGGTATCCACTTCGCCATCGTTGTTTGAATCAAAACCAAACAAATAGCGCACGTTTTCGACGCCCTGGACAAGATCCTGGGTCTGCACGGACATCGCTGCGGCGGAGGTGTCCCAGGCGAGGATTTTGCGCGACAAGGTAGGTGTGGCCCCGTTGCGGATGTAGTAAATCTGCATGCGGTACGGCCAGGCGACACCCCGGGCGAACTCGCCGCCCACCGCGACACTGGGCGGGGTATCCGCACCGTCGAGCAAAATGCCCCGTTCGCTGTTGGCGATAACGTAGGTTTCCTGATTGCTCCAGGCATTAGGAAAAGAGATGGTGCCATCGCGGGGCGCATTGGGGTCATCCGGGTCGGCGTCGAACAGGGGGCTCGGGGCCACGCTCTTTATCACCAGTACATCAGTGTTGGGGAGCGCGTCAGTGATGCAGCCCAGGACATTGGCACTGGTTGCGCGAACGGCAAAAAATGAGTTCCCCGTGTCGTAAGCCGCTGCTTCATTCGTGCAGTCTGTTCCACTCACAGCGCCCAGCGAGCCATCCTCGCGGATTTCCCCTGGGTTGGCGCCGCCATAAAAGCCAACATGCCGCACCGAAGATTTGAGCAGCTGCAGCGCGAAACGCCCATTTTCATAAATGGAACCCACCTGCTCAACCTCTGTAAGTGACTGCTTCGACGCCAGGTACACCGAAGCTGCGCCACCAATGATGATCAGCCCCAGGACCAGGGAAACCGCGAGTTCCACAAGGGAGAACCCGCGGGCCATTACCTGCGGTCGACTGCCACTTTGCTTGCAACGCCTCATAATCACTCTAGCTCGTCCATTGCATAACTGCTTACAACAACCTGGCGCCAGGTTCTGTCTTCAGCGCCGGCGGCGCCGCAGGATATACCGCCCGATGCCACCGCATCCGAGGTCTCCTGCAGTCCCTGCCACTGCACTATGACATCGAAAATCCCGGTGTTGTTCTTGCCAGCATCTGCGGTGAACTCGATACAGCCGCGGACGTTGCGCATACCAAGCGCGGGCGTGGGCGTACCGCCGTCATCGAAGGTAATCGAGCGGCCATCGAGCAGTTGTTCCCAGGCCCAGAGATCACGATTCGCCACCTCTTCGGGAGTGCACATCGCGGCATTACAATCGGCTGGCGGTGTACTGATGCTGGCATTGCCAAGCGGCGAGGTGAGGCCTGTATTGTAATTCGCCGTGCCGGCGGGATTACGGCGCATCCGCTCAAGCATGTCATCGGCAAGGGCAATGGCGCGCACCCGCTGTATGCCCTCGTGCTGGGCCACCTTGGACATGGTCAACAAGCTGACAACACCCAGCACACCAATCGCGAGGATAACGGCGGCAATCAACGCCTCGATCAGGGTGAAGCCGGACTGGGCCACCCTGCCTGCCGTAAACCCTGTTCTAGTCGCAGGTAACATTGGTACCATCCAGATCATTGACGATGAGATCTTCCGGAAGGTCGGTATCGGTCGCGGCCCTGAGCGAGCCTACGGGATTCACGATCAGTGCCCGCGCCTTCGCAGCGTTATCCACAGCGCGCTGGTCACAGAAAGTAAAGGTTCCTTCAAAATTCAGGGCCAGACCCTCCGCATCGAAACGTATCCGTCTTTCAGCGTTATCAAACAGGATATCCACAGAGCGCTCCTCGGTTTCCCGCTGGATGACTTCCTCGTCCGGATCATTGGGGTCCGGCGCATTGTCATCGTCGGTATCGACAAATACCAGGTAACCGGTGGACCAGTTGTCCGAGTCAGCGCATGCGGCGCCATCGGCAGTGGGGCACACCACCACGGGTGCACGCCGGGCCATGGACTCGGTCCGTGCATGGCTAAGGGTAGCCCTCAGGGCATAGACTTCAGAAATCATACGGTTGTTGCCGATAAGCTCCTGGAACCCGGGCGCTGCAATCGCCATCAGTACTGCGACAACAAGAACGACCACCATCACCTCGACCAGGGTGAAGCCACGCTGGGGAGACGAACCAATCGCTCCACGCGCCAAGCCGGGCGTCCTGCCATCGCGACATGCCACTATCTGTTCCATTTCAGGCGGTCTCTTCATTGCTGATAACATAAAGGGAAAGCCGAAAGAATGTCATGTGAAAATAGTAAAAAAATTGATTTAAGTCCGATTTTTACTGCACCTTTTTGCGATCTAAAGGATAGGCGGCAGTTAAATTCGACGAACGGTAGTTGACCATTTTCCCGAGTGTTGGCGATGCCGGACCTTATACCCGATGCTTTCAGGCAAGTGGTAGCATCGTTCGACCCGCCCGGCGCCAGCGATCAGCTCACGGACCGGAGCAATTCATTGAACATCTGGGTTGCTTGGAACGAACGCTACGCCGTGCGCGCGGGTCACTCATCGGCACCGTCTATCTCACTGGCACCGATGAGAGGATAATTCGGGGCTTGCGGTATCGACCCTGCGATGATCAGAAAATGCAACG
>JBFZEF010000181.1:0-2633 GCA_041307045.1 Halioglobus sp. | reverse complement strand
CGTCCGCGACCCTGATACGCGTACTATTTATAGCAATACCGGTAGCGGCGGGGCCTTCGAAGTGTTCGACACTACCAATTTCGACGCCACCGCCCTGGGCCTCACCGATGCTCAGTTCTTCAGCCTGCTGGGCGCATCCGACCAGGCCGCGGCGAGCAAACAGATCAACTGGGCCCGTGGCGCCGATGCATATGACAAGGACGGTGACGGTAACACTGGCGAGTCAAGGGGTTGGAAACTGGGGGATATCCTGCACAGCCAGCCGCTGGTGATCAACTACGGCGCTGACGACCCCAACGATATCCCCGACCTGCGGCTGCTGGTGGGATCTAATTCCGGCTTCGTGCACCTTTTCGCCAACGATGACGGCCAGGAAGACTGGGCCTTCTTCCCCAAGGAGCTCGCGGGCATTCTTCCCGAGCGCAGGCGGAATGCCCTTTCGAATGATCATGTCTATGGGATGGACCTGAGCCCGGTAGCTTACATCTACGACAGCAACAGAGATGGTTTGCTCGATTCGGCTGACGGCGACAAAGTGTGGGCATACCTGGGCATGCGCAGGGGCGGGAAGGCCTACTATGCCCTCAATCTGTCCAATCCCGACAGCCCGTCCTTCATGTGGCGGATTGACAAGAATACGTCCGGCTTCGGTGAGTTGGGTGAAAGCTGGTCGGAACCGGTTGTTACCAGAGTTCCGGGTTATACCGATGGCAATGGTGTCAGCAAGCCCGTGCTGGTGTTCGGTGCCGGCTATGACACCAGCAAAGATGCCCAGGGTGTGGGAGCCCCTGACTTGGAGGGCAGGGGCTTGTTCATCGTCGATGCCGAGACTGGCGCACTCGTCTGGAGCGTAACGCCTGCGGCCAACTCGGCCAGCAACCTGTCCGAGCCTGGTCTCCTGCACTCTGTGCCCGCCAACGTGACCCTGCTCGACAGTAATGGCGACGAGCTCACCGACCGGATTTATTTCGGCGACACCGGTGGTAATCTCTGGCGTGTGGACCTGCCGGGTAATACGATGCCCACTTCCAGCCAGGATACCTGGCGGATCGTCAAGCTGGCGGCGTTCAACGGCGGAACAACCGCCACTGACCGGCGTTTCTTCACCGCCCCGGATGTGGTGCGCCTCCGCCAGGGTGGCAAGGCAATCGACGCCATCATCATCGGCACCGGTGACAGGACCAACCCGAAGTCCACGGATGTGGACGACCGCGTCTACCTGATTCGCGACCAGGCCACCGCGCCCTACGCTACGGCCAGGCCCAGCGCCGGCGACTGCTCGGACCCGGACGTGGTCGATTTCAGGTGCGGCCTGCCATTGTCTGATAGCAATCTGTTTGACATCTCCGATAACACCATCATCACAGGCACCGATGCGGAAAAGGCTGTGGCGATCGCGGAATTGAGCAATGCCGATGGCTGGCGCTTTGATCTGGAAAACGCCGGTGAAAAGAGCCTCGCCAGGACGATTACCATCAACGGCAGGGCGTTTGTACCCACGTTCACCCCATCCAATCTGCTCGATGACATCAATACATGTGAACCGCAGTCCGGTACCGGGCGGATGTACATCTTCGATATCTTTACTGGCGACAGGGACTCCATCGACCTCGGCCCGATTATTCCCGATACTCCGTCGCTGTACTTTTCCGCAGACGGCGAAATTTACATCCTGCTGCCTCCGGGTGCGCCGGAATCGAGTCTCGATCAACCGGGTATAATCAACTGCGAGGGCGGCGTCTGCGACATCGACGAGTCACTGCGGCCGCCATATGGTAATTTCTGGTTCCAGGAGGAGTACCAGTGATCCCCGCAAATCATGCATCGCCTGTGCGTTCAGGGCGCGTTGGGGGCTTTACCCTGATCGAAGTGATGATCGTGGTGGTGGTCGTCGGTATATTGATAGCCATCGCTTTGCCCAGTTACGAGAGCAGCTTGCAGAAGGGCCGGAGAGCCGACGCCAAATCTGCCCTGCTCAGGGTGGCATCGAGGCAGGAGCAGTACATGCTGGACCGAGGCACCTATGTGGACGATATGGTTGAGCTGGGGTTTGCTGCCGACCCCATGGTCTCTGAAGAGGGGCACTATCAGGTCGTTGCGACTGACTGCAACGGCGGCACTGGTGACCTGGACAGGTGCTACCTGTTAACGGCGACTCCCAGGGTCGGTTCGCCCCAGGTAAAGGATGCTCGCTGCACCTCCTTTGTACTCAACTCCAACGGTGCCAAAACCGCAACGGGCAGCGACCCTGATAGTTGCTGGTAATCAGTTACTGAGAGGTAATTCGAATGTTAAATGTCAAAACGGTTCTGCTGGTCTGTTCGTCCCTGCTGGTTTCCGTTGCAGCACTTGCTGAGCGGGAATGGCCCGACCGGGTGTTTGACTGCCAGGTGGTTACGATTACCGGCGCGCAGGGCCTGGTAAGCATACAAAGCCTGTCGGCCGATGATGCCGAGAAGGGTGTGGTGGGCAAACCCGCGGTAACCCTGTTGGGTGAGAGGGACAGCGCGGCGCGGGTGATGCAGTGTATTGAAAGAGGCAAAGAGAAAGCATTCACTGACACCAGCTTCCAGGCGTGGTTCGAGCAGCTCGACAAGTAGGACGTGTTTCTCCTCCACCTCTCCACTTGCTGG
>JBFZEF010000180.1:0-5686 GCA_041307045.1 Halioglobus sp. | reverse complement strand
CGGGCGGCCAAACAGGGCTCCTAGATCACCAGCCACTCCGGTACCGGGAGACCCTTGTTCTCGAGGAACACCGGGTTGAACAGTTTGCTCTGGTAGCGGTTGCCGTAGTCGCAGAGGATGGTGACGATAGTGTGGCCTGGCCCAAGATGTTCGGCCAGGCGCACCGCCCCCGCGATATTGATGGCGGCAGAGCCTCCCATGCACAGCCCTTCATTGCGCAGCAGGTCGAAGATATACGGCAGCGCTTCCTCGTCGCTGATACAGAAGGCGACATCTACCCGGGCCTGGGCGATGTTGGCGGTGACATGGCTGATACCAATGCCTTCGATGATGGAAGTGCCGGGCGATGCCTTGAGTTCACCGCAGCGATAGTACTCGTACAGTGATGCGCCCGCCGGATCCGCCAGGCCAATGGTCACATCCGGGTTGCGCTCCTTGAGAGCGGTTGATACGCCCGCCAGGGTTCCCCCGGTGCCTACCGCGCAAACGAAACCATCCACCCTGCCGTCGGTCTGTTCCCAGATCTCGGCGCCGGTGGTGCGATGGTGAATTTCCATATTCGCGAGATTGTCGAACTGGCGCGCCCAGACTGCACCGTGCTCCTCCCGCGCGTCCAGTTTTTCCGCCAGGCGGCGGGCGGTGTGGACATAGTGATTGGGGTCGCTGTAGGAAGTGGCGCCCACCAGGTGCAGGTCCGCGCCCAGCAGCTCCAGTGAATCAATTTTCTCCTTGCTCTGGGTGATGGGCATTACCACGGTGCTGGTGTAACCCAGCGCATTGGCCAGCAGGGTGAGGCCGATGCCCGTGTTGCCGGCAGTCCCCTCGACGATGCGCCCCCCGGGGCGCAGTTCGCCCGAAGCCTCGGCCGCGCGGATGATGCCGAGGGCGGTGCGGTCCTTCACCGAGCCGCCGGGATTGAGAAACTCGGCCTTGCCCAGGATGGTGCACCCGGTGCGTTCCGACACCTCCCTGAGGTGAAGCAGCGGCGTGTTGCCGATCAGCTGGGTGACGTCAGAGGCAGTGCGCACGGGGAAGTTCTCCGGAAAAACTCGGCACGAGTATGCCACAGCGCCGCTGCCTGGTCAGGGCTTTGTGCGGCGGTAGAGGCCGTGCGCCCGCAAACCCAGGACGAGGCTGATCGATGCGATGCCCAGCAGCATCCACACCATTGGTTGGGGCGTGGTGGTGAGAAACAGGCCGGCCAGGGCGCTGCTGCCGGCAGAGAGGGACATCTGGATGAAGCCCAGCAAGGCTGATGCCGTGCCGGCAATGTGGGCGAAGGGGCGCAGGGCGATGGCCATGGCGTGGGGAAGTACCAGCCCCATGGCAATGGAATACAGTGTCATCGGCAGCATCAGGGCGAGTACGCTCTCAGGCCAGGTATGGGAGGAGGCCAGCAGCAGGCAGGCCGCGGTCATTCCCAGGATCACGCCGAGGCGCATGATCCGTTCGGAGTCCCGGTGTTTCGCCAGCCTTGCACTGAGGGCACTGCCTGCCATATAGCCGGCGACGGAGCCCAGGAAAATGAACCCGAAGTATTGTGCCGGTACCCCGAGCATGTCGATGTAGATAAAGCTCGAGCTGACCAGGTAGACCATCAGGCCCGAGTAGACCAGGCCGCTGGTAAGCGTGACCGTCAGAAAGAACGGGTCCGCCAGCAGCTCTGCGTAGTTGCGCGCGATGGCGCGCGGATGCAGGCTCTGCACTTCGGGCAGTGACTCCGGCAGGAACACCCGGATGAGGACGATCATCGCCGCCCCGTAGATGCCCAGGAAAATGAACACGCTGGGCCAGGGCAATACCAGCAGCAGGACGCCACCGAGGGTCGGCGCAACCGCGGGCGCCAGCGCCATCAGCATGGCGATCAGCGACAGCGCGCGGGCCGCCCCGCCCGGGCCGAAAACGTCCCTGGCCACCGCCCGTGCCAGGGTCGGCCCGACGCAGGCACCTATCCCCTGCAGGAAGCGGAACAGCAGCAGCTCCTCCACGGTGCCTGAGAGGCTGCAGCCAATGCAGGCCGCCACGAACAACCCGGTGCCGCCCAGCAGCACAGGCTTGCGACCGAAGCGATCGGCCAGGGGCCCGCAGGCAAGGTGGAACAGGGCGAAGCCCGTCAGGTAGCTGCTGAGGGTGAGGTGCATGCGGCTGATGTCGGTGCCGAAGTCCCGCATCATGCTGGGCATCGCGGGAAGGTACATGTCGACGCTGAGGGGGCCGAGCGCCACCAGGGCCGCCAGCAGTGCCAGCAACCAGGGCGAGTCGGGATGTAACTGTCGGTGTGGCATGGGTCGGCGATGCTAGCCCATGGGCCCGGCCAGGGCAAAGAGTTCCGGCGCGCCCCGGCAGGCGGCGTTATTTCTCGAAGTGCATCACCGTCTTCCACCACAGGCGCGGCAGCAGGGCGCGCCACAGGTAGAGCAGCCTGGCCTCGCCCGGATAGATGATGTCCCGGTCCTTCGCTACGCCCTTCTCGATGGCGTCGACGATTTTCTCCGGGTCCGCCAGGCGCCCGGTCTTGCGCGCCTCGATAATGCTGGCCGGAGTGTCGGTGGCGATCGTCTGGTCGATCAGTGCGGTGTTGACCGCGGGCGGGCAGACCAGGTGGGCGCGCACACCGCTGTCGCGGATCTCGTTCTGGAGGACTTCCAAGTAGGCGTTGACCGCCGCCTTGGTAGCACAATAGGCCCCCATCTTCGGCACCAGGGCGATGCCGGCAATGGAGCCGAAAGCGATGATGCGGCCGGATTTACGCGCCATCATCGCGGGCAGCACAGCGCGCACCATGTAGGTGGTGCCAAAGTAGTTGATGCGAAACAGTCGCTCCATACCCTCGTGGGTGTGATCGATCAGCTTGTGGCTGGGCATCAGGGCGGCGCAGTGGACCAGCAGGTCGATGGGCCCCAGGTCCTGGGCAACCTCGGCGACCCTGGCCTCCACCTCCTCCCGGCTGGAGATATCGCAGCGCAGGGCGGTGATGGTATCGGCTTCCGAGGCCATCGCCTGCAGGCCCTGGTCGTTGACGTCAAAGATCGCCACCCGGGCGCCCTGTGCCACCAGGCGACGGGCGATGATCTGCCCCATGCCGCTGGCCCCGCCGGTGACGATTGCTACCTTGCCCGCCATATCTTTCATAAGTACCCCAAGCTCCGTTCGATCGCCCCAACTGGCGCCATCTTGGGCAGTTGCTGGGCCGTGGGCAAGACCCTGACCGGCCAGCCGTACTGACGGATTCGGTCTATGTCACAGGGTGGTCTGGTCCGAAATATGGTCCAGGGGCAGTTCGGTGCGCTGAATAACCCGGCGCAGCTCGAAACTGGAGTGCACACCCGTGACCCCGGGGATCCGTGTGAGCCTGCCCAGCAGGAATTTTTCGTAGTATTCCATGTCGGGCACCACCGCCTTCAGCAGGTAATCGGAGCTCTGGCCGGTCACTACCGAGCACTCCATCACCTCGGGATAGAGGGCGACCTCGGCCTCGAAGGCTTCGAACCGGTCCGGGGTGTGGCGGTCCATGCTGATACCGATGTATGCGGTCAGCTTTAGCCCCAGCATGGACTGGTTCAGCAGGGTCACATGCCGGCGGATAATCCCCGACTCTTCCAGCCGCTTCACCCGGCGGGAGCAGGGCGTAGGCGACAGCCCCACCGCCTCGGCGAGCTCCAGGTTGCTGATGCGGCCGTTGCCTTGCATCACCGCAAGGATCCGGCGGTCGGTGCGATCGAGTTTCATGGGGCGCCTCACTGGCGGGTATCTGCTACCAAAATGTGCAAAATTAGAGACTATCACCAAAATATAAACATATATTAGAGAATAAATGCAACGAATAAGTAATAAGCCAGAATATTTGCAATCTATCGCTACGGTGGTGCGTCTATACTGCTCGCCAGGCTGATAAATCACCGCCGGGTGAACAGCCCCCATATTTGGTCGAACCCGGGAGCCAGCGTATGAGTAACTTCAACCACCGCAAGTACAAGCCGTTCCAGCCCGTGTCAAAGCCTGACCGGCGCTGGCCCGACCGCGTGATCGACCGGGCGCCGCACTGGTGCAGCGTTGATCTGCGCGATGGCAACCAGGCCCTGATCGAGCCCATGACCGCGCGCCAGAAATCCCTCCTGTGGGACCAGTTGCTGAAGATCGGCTTCAAGGAAATCGAGGTGGGCTTTCCCTCCGCCTCCAGCCATGACTTCGAGTTTGTGCGCGAGCTTATCGACAAGGGGCGCATCCCCGCGGATGTCACCATCCAGGTGCTCACCCAGGCCAGGCCAGACCTCATCGCCAAGACCTTCGAATCCCTCAAGGGCGTGCGCCGGGCCATCGTGCATGTGTACAACTCCACGTCCACCGTGCAGCGCGAGCAGGTATTCGCCCTGGACCGCCAGGGCATTCTCGAGATTGCGGTGAAAGGTGCGGAACTGGTGCGAGACCATGCGCTGAAACAGCCCGAGACCGAGTGGGTATTCGAGTACTCGCCGGAGAGCTTCACCGGCACTGAGCTGGAGTATGCGGTCGAGATCTGCAACGCCGTCACCGCGGTCTGGCGGCCGACGCCGGAACGCCCTGTGATCATCAACCTGCCCGCCACGGTGGAAATGAGCACACCCAATGTCTACGCCGACCAGATCGAGTGGTTTTGTGACCACGTGGCCAACCGCGACAGTCTGCTCATCTCCCTGCACACCCACAATGACCGGGGCTGCGCGGTGGCCGCGGCGGAGTTGGGGGTGCTGGCGGGCGCCGACCGGGTGGAAGGCACGCTCATGGGCAATGGGGAGCGCACCGGCAATATGGACATTGTCACCATGGCGATGAACCTCTACAGCCAGGGCGTGGATCCCTGCCTCAACCTGGGCCAGATGGATGACATCATCCAGACGGTCAGGGAGTGCACCCGGCTGCCGGTACACCCGCGGCACCCCTATGCGGGGGAGCTGGTATTCACCGCTTTTTCCGGCAGTCACCAGGACGCGATCAAGAAGTGCCTTGCCCGGCGCGAGGACAGCAAGCCCTGGGAAGTGGCCTACCTGCCCATAGACCCGGCGGATATAGGTCGGTCCTACCAGGAGGTGATCCGCATCAACAGCCAGTCGGGCAAGGGCGGCATCGCCTATGTGCTGGAGCGGGATTTCGGCCTGCAACTGCCGCGCTGGCTGCAGATCGACTTCAGCCGGGCGGTGCAGGCCTATGCCGAGGCGCACGAGGCGGAGGTCGGTTCCGAGGAGCTGTACCAGCTGTTCCAGCAGACCTACTGCGGCATGGACGGCCGCTGGACCCTGGGCAAGTACCAGGTCAACCGCGAGGCGGGCGTGGACAGGTTGCTGGCGGAGTTGCGCCAG
Organism: Halioglobus sp.; assembly: GCA_041307045.1. Taxonomy (GTDB): domain Bacteria; phylum Pseudomonadota; class Gammaproteobacteria; order Pseudomonadales; family Halieaceae; genus JARRPM01. Next base: position 350 of record JBFZEF010000180.1, on the reverse strand, counting down.
GGGTCGGCGGTGCACAGCCTGACCGGTTCGGGCAACGGCGTGGTTGCGTCTTTTGTCGACGCGATGGAACGCTTTACCGGCAAGCATATTGTGCTGGTGGAATATAGCGAGCACGCCCTCAGCCACAGCGCGGATGCCGAGGCAATCTGTTACATCCAGCTGAACGTCAACGGCGACCGCTTCTGCGGGGTGGGGCGCAGCCACGACATCATCCAGGCGTCGCTGGACGGTATTCTCGGCGCGATCAACAAGGAAGCGGCGAACGACGCCGAAGCCGCCGCCTGACCCTGCCCGGCGGCCTCCCGGGGCCGACCGGGTGATTCGCCTCACACTATTCCCCGGCGGCAACC
>JBFZEF010000179.1:0-5367 GCA_041307045.1 Halioglobus sp. | reverse complement strand
GCAGCACCGCACAGCTCAGCTATTTCGAGCCGGGCGAGCGCTGGCGTGTCGACCTGGTCGTGCGCAACCTGTTTGACAAGGATGTACTGATCTTCAGGCAGGACGTGGGCGCCGGTGAGGTGGCGCGGCAGGCCAGCCCGCGCTACGTGGGCCTCGCCTTCAGCGGCACGTTCTGAAAGGTCGCCGTGCACGCCCGACTAGCGGTTAGGGCCTCGTGCCGGGGTGGTTTATAGTTGGTTTCCCCGAGCCGCTCCCTGGATACCGCCCCTTGGCCAAGTCGCCACCCCCGCGCAAGCGCTTCCAGCAGGCCGCTGCCCGCCCCTCGCCGGCGCGCCTGTGGGGCAAGGATGAGCTGCTGATAGACCGCATGAGCCAGGAAGGTCGCGGCATCGCCAGCCGCCAGGGCAAGGTGGTCTTCGTGAGTGGCGCCCTGCCGGGGGAAACAGTGCTGGCCCAGTGCACGGCGGTGCGGCGCGACTACGACGAGGCACAGATGCTCGGCCTGGTCGACGGCACCCGCCCGGCCCCGGAGCGCAGCGAGCCGGCATGCCCGATCTACCGGGACTGCGGCGGCTGCACCCTGCAGCACTGGTCACTGCAGGCGCAGCAGGCGCACAAGCAGGCCAACCTGCTGGCGCTGCTGCGGCCGCTCGCGCCGGGCCTGGCGCTGGACCCGCCGATCAACAGCGCCCCTGGCGCTTACCGCCATCGCCTGCGCCTGCTGGTACAGCGCAAACCCGACCAATCCTGGCTGCTGGGCATGCGCCGGCGCGGCTCCCACGAGGCCGTGGCGGTGCGCCACTGCCTGGTGGCGAACACGCCTGTCAATCAACTGCTGGAGACCCTGCCGGCAATGCTGGCAGCGGCGCCCGGCCTGCAGGGCCTGCGCGAGATCGAGGTCGACAGCGACAGCTGCGGCCAGCTCGGGCTGTGCTGTTACTTCGCCGCCAACCCCGGCGACAGGGGCCTGGCCCTGCTGCGTGATGCGCTGCTGACCGGCCCCGTGGTGGCGCTGCGGGTGCGGCTGGTCGCACCCAGGAAACCGCGGCCCGGGCAGGATTGGGATGATGCGGGCGAGGGCGTGGCCGAGTGGCAGGAATTGTATGCGGAGGGCGAACTGCGCCTCAGCCTGGACTGTCCCGGGGAGAACCCTGACAGCCCGGCGCAGGTCGAGGAGATGGCGTACCTGCCGGGGGACTTCACCCAGACCAACTGGGAGGTCAACAGCGCGCTCGTGACGCGCGCACTCGCCTGGTTGCGGCCGCGTGGCGACGAGCGGGCACTCGACCTGTTCTCGGGCATCGGCAACTTCGCCCTGCCGCTGGCGCGGCGCGTCGCCGCCGTGGACGCACTGGAAGGCGATGCCAGCATGACCGCGCGGCTGGATGAAAACGCGGCGCGCAACGGCATCAGTAATATCCGCGCCAGAACCGTCAACCTGATGGCGGCTGCCCCGGTGCTGCCCCGGGCGGACATCGCCATCATCGACCCGCCCAGGGCCGGGGCGAAGGCGGTCTGCGAGGCGCTGGCCCGCGCCGGGGTGAAGCGCCTGGTCTACGTCTCCTGCCACCCCGCCACCCTGGCGCGGGACGCGCGGGGCCTGCAGGCGGCGGGCTTCAAACTGCTGCGGGCGGCGGCGGTGGACATGTTTCCCCACACCGGGCACAGCGAGGCGATCGCCCTGTTCGAGCGGGTGTCGAAACGCTGAGCCGACACTGCAATGCCAGACTTCCCGAGATGAACTACGCTGTCACCAACCACCCTATCTACCGACACCCAGGGAGCACCGCAATGCTATTTCACCAGATCGCCACCGAGCGCGGCTGCCAGTCATATTTCATCGCCTGCGAGCAGGCCTGCACCGCGATCATCATCGACCCCGAGGAAACCCTGATAGACCGCTACCTCGGGCTGGCGGCCCAGGAGGGCGTGCGCATTCACTACGTGCTGGACACCCACACCCACGCCGATCATTTCTCCGGCGCCATCGAGATGGCGCGGGAGCTGGGCGTACCGGTGATCATGCACCGCGACAGCCCCGCGCCCTACGTCGACCTGCGGGTGGACGACGGCGAGAAGATCAACCTCGGCAAACTGTCGCTGAATATCCTGCACACGCCGGGGCACACCGCGGACTCGATCTGCGTGCACGTCGAGGACAGGGTGTTCACCGGCGACACCCTGCTGATCGGCGGCTGCGGCCGCTCCGACCTGCCCAGTGGCGACCCCGAGCAGCTGTATGACAGCCTGTTCAACCGCCTGTTGCTGCTGGACCCGGCCACCCGGGTCTACCCGGCACATATCTACAGCAACCGCGAGTACTCCACGCTGGCCGAGGAGATGGCGAGCAACCCGCGCCTGCAGCTGAAAGAGCGGGCGGACTTCGTCGCCCAGATGCGCACCCTGCGACTGAAGGAGCCCGATCACCTGTCGGAGGCCCTGCGCACCAACCTCAGCGGCGGCAAGACCGTGGAGCAGCTGATCGCCGCCGCCGCGCGCAACGTCTCCTTCATGTCGCTGGAGGAAGTGCGGCGCCGCATCGAGACCGACGACCCCGGGATACTGCTGCTGGATGTGCGCGAGCGCGACGCCTACGAGCGCGGCCACATACCCGGGGCAACGCATATCCCGCGCGGGCAGCTGGAGTTGCGGGTCAACCAGGCCCTGCCGGACCCGACCAAGCGCATCGTGGTGTACTGCGAGGTCGGCCGGGTATCCACCCTGGCCACCGCCACCCTGCGGGAGATGGGATTCAGCCGGGCGGTTGCCCTCGACAAGGGCATGCAGCAGTGGATAGAGAACGGCTACCCGGTGGCGACGGGATCTGCCTGAGTCAGGCGGCGCTGATGCGCGCCAGGTAGTCCAGCAGGATGGCGTTGAGTTCATCCGACGCCTCCAGCGGCAACATGTGTCCCGACTTCGGGATCATCTGCACATCGACCAGGTTGGGGAAGATCGCCCGCATCAGGCCGATGGGGTCCTCGCCGTGAAAGCCCTCCAGGTCCACGTCCCGCTCGCTGCCGATAAACCAGGCCGGTACCTGGCTCTGCACGCCCTCGAAGGGTTTGCGCTGGCGCCACTTGAGGTCCATGGAGCGGTACCAGTTGAGCCCCCCGGTGAAACCTGACTGGCTGTACTCCGACACGAAGAACTCCAGCTCCAGCTCGCTCAGCCAGGACCAGGGCAGCGGCGGCGGCTCGGGCATCGCATCGATGTAGGCGGTACCGGGGGGATGCTTGAACACCTCGAAATAATTCGCCGCCCCGCTGAGGATCCACATGACCTTGCGCAGGAACTCACGCGGGGCGGCGGCGAGTTCGATGTCGGCCCGGGGCGGCACGCGAAAATACTCGATATGCAGGAAGTGCTGCTCCCCCATCTCCCGGTACTCGGTGAGGGGCGGCTTGTCCGGGTTGTGAGGCGCGGCCGGGTTTTCCAGGCAGATCAATGCCTGCACCCGCTGCGGGTGGCGCAGGGCCAGGTCCTGGATGGCGAAGGCGCCGAAGTCGATGCCGACAAAAATCGCCCGCTCCACGCCGCAATGGTCCAGCAGGCCGACGAGGTCGGCGGTGATCTCGTCGACGCCATACGCCTCGGGCTCCTCCGGCGCCTCGCTCTGGCCCATACCCCGCATGGAGGGCGCGATCACGCGGTAACCGGCAGCGGCGATAACCGGAATCTGCCGGTGCCAGCTGAACCAGAGCATGGGGAAGCCGTGGCAGAACACCACCGTGCCCCGCGCGGCGGGCACGCCCGCAGCCTGCTCCGCCCAGTGCATCTGGATGTTGTTGACCATGGCGTACTGGTGCTGCCAGCCGGGTGCCGTAAGTGTCATGAGATGCCTGTCATGGGATGCCTGCCTTCGCTTTACTCCTGCATGCCATGGTACAGCAGGCGCAGGAGCAGCCGCACCCCGTCGTTGTCCTTGAGCTCGGCATAGCGCGGACCCTCGCGCTTGCCGATGTCGCGGATATCCGCCATGAGCTCCGGGTGGAACTGGCAGGTAAAGGAGCGGCGTATGGAATGGGTCTCCCAGTCCTTGTAGTAGATGCAGGTGGTGGAAACCTCCGTGAAGTTGGTCGCATCGACTTCCGTCTGGGACAGGATCTCCACCGCGTAGGGCAGGTTCAGCATCCAGGACAGGGAACTGACGGCAATCTCATAGCGGATCGGCACGATGGTGTCGTGCAGCAACTTGTAGGCCCAGTTGGCGAACAGGGCCGCCTCCTCGTTGACCTCGTCGCTGTGGAACATCTCGATGCGCAGTTCGCGCTCCAGTTTCAGCATGGTGTCGATCACGCCGTCGAGTTCGTCAGCCACCAGCGCGTGGACCTCGTGCAGCTCCCCGGGGATGTGGCCGCTGCCGCTGCGCCGGCGGTAGGGCAGCAGGCGGCGGGTGCCCACCTCCACCTGCTCGTTGGGCGCCACCGCGAACAGGGTGTCGTGCCAGCCGCGGGCGAGCGTTTGGCCGTTCTTGATCACCGGCAGCGCGGCGCCGACCGCGGCGATGCGCTGGCATACCCGCTGCAGGGAGGCGATCGCCGTGCGCTCCGGGTCCAGCGGCAGGCGAGCCAGCTCGGTAACCTCGCGCACGGCCCGCTTGATCAGGCGGATGTGGGAGGCCGCCGCCAGCTGGTGGCCAAGGCAGATGAAGATGCTGGGGCCGCTGCCGGGGGAGCGGTGCAGCAGCAGCTCGTCCGTCAGGCCCAGGATATCCTCCAGGCTCGCATTGGCGCCGTTGAAGCTGGCGGGGTCGTGCACCGAGGGGTTGCCGCCCTGGATCACCGTGGCGATACCCGCATCGAAGACACTGGCCAGGCGCTTGACGTTGGCCACGCCGCTCTCCCAGATCGGGAACAGGATGGTGTCGGCGTCGGCCACCTGCTGCAGGATGTAGGCGATGTTCTTGGATGCCCTCACCTCCTCGCCATCGACATTCAGGCCCACGTTGCGCCAGGGCTCAATCACCGCCACGCTGTGCCGGTAGAGCTCCGGCAGCCCCAGCAGGAGGTCCAGCTCGAGGCGCGAACGGATGACCTTCTCCAGCGGCGGCGCCACCCCCCAGTCGAACAGGGAACTGTCCACCAGCATGTCCCGGCCGGGAAACGGCGTGGGGGAATCCCGGTCATTGAGGAAGTACCCAAGCAGGGCATGGATGGACTGCGGGCTGGCGGCGTGCTGGCCGAAGATGCCGGGGCGGGTGCGCCAGCCCATCTGTTGCAGCAGGGTGGCCTGCATGGCCGCGGGGTCGAGTGGGGTTTTCATGCAATGGTCAGCCTGTGAGAAAGAAGGACAGGCTTTGGCAGCAAGTTTTGGACCAAGGGGGGAAGTTGCTTGCGCAGGCGCCCGAGCCTGTATCCTGCGACC
>JBFZEF010000176.1:0-3641 GCA_041307045.1 Halioglobus sp. | reverse complement strand
CCAGCAGCAGGCTGGAGGCGCGGTAGCCGATGGCGCCCGCGTGCTCCATCCCGCCGTAGGGAAACCCCGGCAACAGCGCGAAATCGAACTTGCTGAAGGGGTAGGCAACCCCGGTGTAGGCTTCCAGCCAGGCCAGGGACTGCCCGTGTAACTCGAAGATGGCGTCCACATTGCGCGCCACTTTGGCCGCATCGGTTTCCCGGTGCAGCAGCGTCATCGAGCGCCCGTTCACCTGCAGGGTGATGGCCTGGAATTCACCTGCGACGAAGGCAAACAGGTAGGAGCTGATGAGGTCGGAGGGCGCAAAGCGGTGCTCCACCCTGCCCTCCCCCAACTCGACCCGCTGCGCCAGCGGCCCGTTGGAAAGCGCCTTCCAGCCGGTGGGAAGCACCAGGGTGAGCTCGAATCGCGCCTTGAGGTCAGGCTGGTCAAACAGGGGGAACGCGGTGCGCGCCCGGTCGGGCACGAACAGGGTATAGAGAAAATCCGGATTGCGATTGAGGGAGCCATCCCCGGCGATGAACTCGATATCGACCTCATTGCGCCCCCTGCGCAGCCCGGAGGCGGGCAGCACAATGTGCTCGCTGGCAAGCAGGACCTCGGCGGGTACATCGTTGACGCGCAGGGAGCGGATGCTCGAGGCCTCGCCGCGGAAATCGAGCTGCAATGGCGCCGCGGTGTCGGCAAGGTCGAAGCCGATCGTCGCCTGTGCCGGTATCGGCAACTGTTCCTCGGCGGGAATGTCGAAGCGCAACCGGTACGTGATAGCGGCGAGGCGCCCGGCCCGGCTGCGGGCGAGTTGCTCGGACACCCCGGCCTCGGTCGCCGGTTCCGCTTGTCGCCCCTGCACTTCGCTCACCCCGGTTTGCTCGCCGCTGGACGCCGGCGCCAGCAGGGCGAGCGCCAGCCCCATCATCCCTGCCAGACCCTTCATCGGAACCCCGCCTTTGCGCTGGATCAAAACTATTGGCACTTTTCCACCATTCCTGGCGCCTGTTGTGGATCATAGACGAAAGCAGGCGCATATATTAAAAACACGAGTCGATAAATGAACCTGCCATGTCCACAGTGAACCCCGTTCCAGGGCGCCGGGCAGCCAGCGCAGAAATCCCGCTGCAGGCGGCCTCCCTCGATATCTGGCGCCAGAAATACTGTCTGCGGGACCAGCAGGGCAAGCCGGTGGACCGGGACATCGACGCCACCTTGCAGCGGGTGGCGCGGGCCATCGCCGCCATGGAATCGACCGCCGAACTTGAGCGCCACTGGTACGAGGAGTTCCTCTGGGCCCTGCGCCAAGGCGCCATCCCCGCGGGGCGCATCCTGTCCAATGCGGGAGCCCGGGACTACAAGGCCGACACCTCCACCATCAATTGCACCGTGTCCGGTACCCTGGCCGACTCCATGGAAAGTATCCTGTCGAAGAACACGGAAGCCGGACTGACCCTGAAGGCCGGTTGCGGCATCGGCTACGAATTCTCGACCCTGCGGCCCGCCGGGGCCGCCGTGGCCGGGGCCGGGGCGCGCACCTCCGGGCCACTGTCGTTCATGGAGATTTTTGACAAGACCTGCCTCACGATCTCTTCCGCCGGGGGCCGCCGCGGCGCCCAGATGGCTACTTTCGACATCTCCCACCCCGACGTACTGGAGTTTATCCGCGCCAAGCGGGAGCCGGGCCGGCTGCGCCAGTTCAACCTGTCGCTGCTGATCACCGATGAATTCATCCGGGCGGTGGAGCAGGACCGGCCCTGGCCCCTGGTGTTTCCCATCAAGGCGGCCAGCCTGGCCGAAGCCAGGAAAAAAGCCGGGAAAAAAGCCATCCTGTGGCGGACGTGGCCCACCGACGACGGCTACCTGGCCAACGACCGGGGCGAAGTCGCCTGTCGGATCTACCGGGAGGTGCCGGCCCGGCATATCTGGCAGACCATCATGGCCTCCACCTATGACTACGCCGAGCCGGGTTTCATCCTCATCGACCGGGTGAACGAGCTCAACAACAACTGGTTCTGCGAAACGATCCGCGCCACGAACCCTTGCGGCGAACAGCCGCTGCCCCCCTACGGCAGCTGCCTGCTGGGTTCGATCAACCTCACCCGCTTCGTCGACAAGCCCTTCACCGAGCACGCCGGTTTCGACTGGCAGCGCTTCAACAGGGTGGCGGCGATTTTCACCCGGATGCTGGATAACGTGGTTGAGATAAACGGCCTGCCCCTGGCGCAGCAGCGGGACGAGATCACCGCCAAGCGGCGCCACGGCATGGGGTTTCTCGGCCTCGGCTCCGCCCTGGCCATGCTGCGCCTGGTTTATGGCAGCGAGCCTGCCCTGGAGTTCACCGGGCGAGTCGCCCGCGAACTCGCCCTGACCGGCTGGCGCACGGGTCTCGCCCTGGCTCAGGAAAAAGGCGTCGCCCCCGCGCTGGCCAGGGAGTACACCGTGACGCCGGCCATGCTGGAGCGCCGGCCCGAGATGCGCGCGGACGGCATCGGTGTCGGCGACAGGATTCCCGGGCGGGTACTGCACGCGCGCTACAGCCGCTATATGCAGCAGATCGCCGCGGTTGACCCGGATCTCGTCGCCCAACTGGCCACGACCGGCTGCCGCTTTACCCACCACAGTTCCGTCGCGCCCACAGGCACCATCGCCCTGTCGCTGGCCAATAACGCCAGCAACGGCATCGAACCCACCTTCGCCCACCAGTACTCGCGCAACATCATTCGCAAGGGCAGGAAAACCAGGAAGAGGGTCGAGGTGGATTCCTACGAACTGCTGGCCTACCGCCGGCTGGTAGACCCTGAAGCCTCACCTCTCGCCAGCGAGGGGCCCCACTGCCTGCCGGCCTGGTTCGTCACCACCGACGACATTACGCCACGTCAGCACATCGATATGCAGGCCGCCGCCCAGCAGTGGGTGGATTCCAGCATTTCCAAGACCATCAACGTCCCGAGCGACATCGACTACGAGGCCTTCAAGGACATCTACCTCTACGCCTGCCGCAAGGGCCTGAAGGGCTGCACCACTTTCCGCTTCAATCCCGAGGCCTTCCAGGGTGTGCTGGTGCGGGAGCGGGACCTCGCCAACACCTGGTACCGCTTCACCCTCAGTGACGGCACCACGGTGGATGCGCGCGGCGATGAGGAAATCGAGTACGACGGCGCCACGCACAGCGCCGCCAATCTGTACGACGCCCTGCGGGAGGGCTACTACGGCAAATTGTAAACGGGGGAAATAACGGCGATGCCCAGGAAAATTGACAAGGAGATCGTGGACTGCACGGTGATCGGCAGGCCGGCTGACGCGGGGGCGACCACAGTTGCGGCGACTCGAAGTGCTCCTGAGAACGCCGCGCTCCCCGTCTGCGCGGAATCGGCGGCCGGCGCTGTTTCCCAAGTAACTGTCGTCTATTCAAAAGTATGCGAAACAGCCGCCGGGCTACTATGCTGTCGTACCGGGGATGCAGGTGATGTATCCCAGGGGCAGGCGTGGCAAGGTGGCCGGGCTGCCCCCCACCCAAGGTCGAACTGCAGGAGACACCCGATGAACGTTGCGCAGAAACCCCCGTCACAGATACCCGAGGCCTTCACCCACCAGGACAGGCTGCTGACCGTCAACACCAATCTCAGCCGGTTTCTGGAAGGCCTGCTGCA
>JBFZEF010000173.1:0-15452 GCA_041307045.1 Halioglobus sp. | reverse complement strand
CCAGCCGCTGCGGGAAGGCGGAATCAACCATAAGCGCCAGGTAGGCGTCACCGCCCAGGTCGGAGGCGATAAGCTGCTCCTTCAATACCGCCTTGCTGTAGGAAATCAGTACCGAAAGTTCCGGCCGTGTCAGCGCCTGCCCCCGCAAGCGCCGTTCCAATAATTCCTCGTCCGAAGGCAGAAACTCCAGCCGGCGATCGAGCCTGCCCGCTTCCTCGAAGGCGCGGATGAAGCGCTGGTACTCGCCGCCGCGCTCGAGCGCCTGGAACTCGGCCATACTGATGGCTTGCACCTGGTGGTAGTTATTGCTCAGCACCAGCTCCGCCACGCTCTCTGTCATCTCCGCCAGCAACAGGTTGCGATGTTTCTCCGTAAGGTCGCCGCGGGCGACCACGTCATTGAGCAGTATCTTGATATTGACCTCGTGGTCGGAGCAGTCGACGCCACCTGCATTGTCAACGAAATCGGTGTTGCAGCGGCCACCCGCCAGGGCATACTCGACTCGGGCCAGCTGGGTCATGCCGAGATTGCCACCCTCGCCGATGACCCGGCAACGCAGCTGGGTCGCATCCACCCGCAGGCCGTCGTTCGATTTGTCACCAACTGCCATATGAGACTCGGTGCTGGCTTTTACATAGGTGCCGATACCGCCATTCCACAGCAGGTCCACCCTGGCGCGCAGCAAGTGGGAGATCAAATCATTGGGAGGGAGCTCATCCGCCCGTATATCGAAGCGGGCCTTGATCTGGGCTGACATGGGGATGGATTTGGCGGCACGGGAAAACACCCCGCCGCCGGAGGAAATGAGCTCGCGCTTGTAGTCATCCCAGGAGGAGTCAGGTAACTGGAACAGGCGCTTGCGCTCGGTAAAGCTGGTTGCGGCATCGGGCTCGGGATCAACGAATATATGCATGTGGTTGAAAGCCGCAACCAGGCATATGTGGTCGGACAGCAGCATGCCATTGCCGAATACGTCGCCGGCCATATCGCCGATCCCGACTACTGAAAAGTCGGTGCTTTGCACATCCAGGTCCATTTCCCTGAAATGGCGTTGCACGGACACCCAGGCACCGCGTGCGGTAATGCCCATCTTCTTATGGTCGTAACCGGCGCTGCCGCCGGAGGCAAACCCGTCACCCAGCCAGAAGCCGTACTCGGCCGAAATCGCATTGGCGATATCGGAAAAACTCGCCGTGCCCTTGTCGGCCGCCACCACCAGGTAGGGGTCGTCCTCGTCCTTCACCACGACCTGCGGCGGCCTTATAACCTCGCCGGCACAGCGGTTGTCGGTGACATCCAGCAGCGCCCGGATATACATCTGGTAACAGGCGATACCTTCGCTCAGTATCTCCTCACGATTCATATCCGGGCGCAACTGGCGCGCCACGAAGCCTCCCTTGGCGCCGACGGGCACAATCACCGCATTCTTGACCTGCTGTGCCTTGACCAACCCCAGCACTTCGGTGCGGAAATCCTCGAACCGGTCTGACCAGCGCAGGCCGCCGCGGGCGACCTTGCCGCCGCGCAGGTGCACGCCTTCGACCCGGGGCGAATACACGTAGATTTCATACAGCGGCACCGGCTTGGGAATGCCGGGAATCTCGGCCGGTTTCAGCTTGAAGGAAAAGCAGGACTTGAGTGACCCGTCCGCCTCCTGCTGGAAGAAATTGGTCCGCTGGGTCGCTTTCAACACCTGTACATACTGGCGAATGATGCGGTCCTCGCCGAGGTTCTCCACCCGCTCAAGTGAGTCGAGGATACGTTGTTCCACCGCCTGCTCGCGCTGCAGGCGCCAGTCATCATCGCCCTCGAACACGGGGGAAAATCGGGTAAGGAACAACTCCACGAGGCAACCCGTGATCTGCAGGTGGTTGCCAAGGGTTTCCGCCATATACTCCACGCTGAAGGGGAAAAGCACCTGGCGCAGGTAGCGCGCATAGGCGCGCAGCATGCCGATTTCCCGCCAGTCCAGGCGCGTACCTATCAGCAGGCGGTTGAAGGAATCGCTCTCCGCCGCGCCGAACCAGATCCGGGTAAAAGCCTCTTCGAACTCCTGTTTCACCTCCTCCAGGACGATGTTGTGGGACAGGGCGTATATCAGGGTGAATTCCTGTATCCAGTAGATTCGCCCATCGCTGCCGCGCACGCCGTAGGGGCGCTCAGTCATCACCCGCAAGCCGAGATTTTCGAGGATTGGCAGGACATCTGACAGGGGCAGGCTGGCGCCGCTGTGGTAGAGGCGCAGACGCAGCATTTCGCCGCCCTCCTCCACCGGGCGGTAAAGACTCATGGCCAGTTCTTCACCGCGCTGCAGGCGCAGAATATGCTTGATATCCAGCACCGCTACTCGCGGATCGAAATCGTCGCGATAGCCGGGGGGGAAGCCCGCCGCCAACTCCCGCACATACTGCTCGCCGCTCTCCTCGCCAAACTCCTCGATCAACCGAATGCGCAGGCGATCCTCCCAGGCGAGCGTGGCCTGTACGATCTGGTCCTCGATTTCCCCGGCATCGAAATCCAGCGCCGTGTTGGGGTCCACGCGCAGCACGAAATGGCAGCGCACCAGGATCGATTCGGAAAAATGGGTCGTGAACTCCGTCTCCTCCGCCCTGAGGGCATCACACAGGATGCGCTCGATCTTCTCGCGCTGCTCGGTGGTATAGCGATCGCGAGGTATGTAGACCATGCAGTTGACAAACTTGCCGTGGGGATCACGGCGCACGAACAGGCGAATCTGCCGGCGCTCCTGGATACGGTTGACCGCGGTGACCGTGTCATACAGTTCCTGGATGCTGGACTGAAACAGTTCGTCCCGGGGGAACAACTCCAGCACCCGTTCCAGCTCCCGGCTCTCATGGTCTGACGAGTCCAGGGTGGACATTTCCATCACCCGCTCAACCTTGCGCCGCAGGATGGGAATCTGCCGCGGGTTCATGGTGTACACCGAGGACGTGTACAGTCCAATGAAACGGTGCTGCCCGATAATGGTCCCGGCCTCGTTGAACACCTTGACCTCGATATAATCCGGGTAGGTGAGCCGGTGGACCCGGGAGCGACTGCGCGACTTGGAAAAGCTCAGCTGCCGGCGCCGCAGCTCTTCAGCCGACATTTGTGCAAGGTCAGCGCCGAGGTCCTCCACACCGCGGGTGGCGCGATGCCGCAGCAGCCCCAGGCTGGCAGTTACCACAGCCGCCACCTGCTGGCCGGGCTCCCCGGCGGCCTGCACTTCGAGGTATTCATAGCCGAGCAGGGTGATGTGCGCCTGCTGCAACCACTCCAGGAATGCCGCCGCCTCGTCGCGCAGCTCTGCGTCAACGCAATCACTGCCCTGCACCTGCCGCTGTGCCTCCTGCAGGTGCGCGCGAATGGCGGGAAAGTCATCCACCACCAGTGCGACTTCTTCCAGTATCTCCCCGAGGGTATGGCGCAATTCCTCGAGCTCATCGGGTCTGGAATGGCGGCCAATCTCAAAATACAGCACTGCCTCCTCGGGCAGGCCGCTCAACTTACCCTCGGCATCGGTCTGTACCGCCAGCAGTTCACCAGTACCGTCACGGGCAATCGGCAGGTTGGAGCTGGCGATCGTGTGTATTGTCAGGTTGCGGCGGTTCAGCTCACCTCGAACCGATGCGGTACAAAACGCGATGCCCCGGCAGGCGATTGCGATCACGGTGTATTTGCTTTCCCAGCCGTGTGTCTGGACTTCCGGATTGAAAATCTGGATTCTCGGCGAGGTGTCGGGGCGGGTTCGCAGCAGGCGCAGCAAGCCATAAAGGCAGCCGTAGAGGTTTTCCAGCGAGCGCTCGCGCATATCCTCCGCGGGAAAGCGCCCGTAGAAGGCGGCGCAAAGATTGCGCAGTGACTCACGGTCCGCCTCGTCTGCCCGGCTCTCGATACGCTGATCCAGTTCCGCCAGCAGGCTTTTCTTAACCGTATCCCAGATCATGAATCGAGTGAGCTCCCACCTGACGAGGTCCGCAGACCCCCTGAAGAATTTCACCCCAGTCTAGCCCAAACGGCAGCCGATATTGCACAGGAGCGGGAACTTTTGGGTGGTGTCCCAGTCACAGGGTTCGCTCCGACCACACCCGGCGTGCCCACTGCAGGCGATCGCCGTGTGGGCTACTATACGGATCCTTCGCCGGCACGGCGCCCATCCCGGCCGCCGGCAAGGCCAACCACCCAACAAAGGAACTGGAGAAACTGTGGCAAGCGCAGATGTAAGAGCACTGGAAGACTGGCTCAGCGGCCAAATCATCGGCCAATCCCACCTGGTAGAGCGACTGGTCATCGCGCTGCTGGCAGACGGCCACCTGCTGGTCGAGGGCGCCCCCGGGCTGGCCAAGACCCGCGCCATCAAGACCCTGGCGGCGGGTGTCGAGGGTTCTTTCCACCGCATCCAGTTCACCCCGGACCTGTTGCCGGGTGACGTGACGGGAACAGAAATCTACCGGCCGCAGGAGGCGAGCTTCCACTTCCAGAAAGGCCCCATTTTCCACAACATGGTGCTCGCGGACGAGGTCAACCGGGCACCCGCGAAAGTCCAGTCGGCCCTGCTGGAGGCGATGGGCGAGCGCCAGGTCAGTATCGGCAGCCAGACCTACCCCCTGCCGGCGCTGTTCCTGGTGATGGCCACCCAGAACCCGATAGAGCAGGAGGGAACCTATCCCCTGCCGGAGGCCCAGCTCGACCGCTTCCTGATGCACGTCAACGTCGACTACCCAGACGCCAGCGCCGAAATGGAAATCCTGCGGCTGACCCGGGCCGAGGCCGGCAACAACACCGCCAGGCCTCCGCAACCGCTGCGCCAGGAAACCATTTTCACTGCCCGCCAGGAGGTGCTGGCCATGCACATGTCCAGCCCTGTGGAGCAGTACATCGTGCAGCTGGTCATCGCCAGCCGCAAGCCGGGCGCATACTCGAAACAGCTGGCCGGCTGGATCGAGTACGGGGGCAGTCCGCGGGCCACCATCGCCCTGGATCGCTGCGCCCGCTCCCATGCCTGGCTGCGCGGCCGCGACTACGTCAGCCCGGACGATGTGCAGGCCCTCGCCGCTGACGTCCTGCGCCACCGCCTGATCCTGAGTTTCGAAGCCCAGGCCAACGGGGTTACGCCGGACCAGGTCATCCGCGAGTTGCTGGCCCTGGTGCCCGTGGGCTGAGCATGGGCCTGGCCGATGTTACCGCCCCGGCTCGCGGTGCCCATGTGGCGCTGGAGGAGCTGATCGGCCTGCGGTTTCGGGCCCGCCAGTTGCGCCTCGCCCGGCGCAACCGCGCACTGAGCAACCTGGCCGGGCCCAACAAAAGCAATTTCCGCGGTCGCGGCATCGATTTCGAGGAAGTGCGCAGCTACCAGAGCGGCGACGATATTCGCAGCATCGACTGGCGGGTAACCGCCCGCACTGGCAGCGCCCACACCAAGCTGTTCCGGGAGGAGCGCGAGCGCCCCGTGCTGGTGGCCGTAGACCAGCGCAACAACATGTTCTTCGGCTCCAGCCACTGCTTCAAGTCGGTGCTGGCTGCGCACCTTGCCAGCCTGCTGGCCTGGAGTGCCCTGGACGCCGGCGACCGCGTGGGCGGCCTGGTGTTCAATGGAGCAGGCCACCGGGAGATCCGCCCCCGTCGCAGCCGCAGGACCGTTTTGGCACTGCTATCAGAGATAGCCCGGTACAATCTCGCCCTGCCCCTGGCGGCGCCCGCCGCGACCCCCTTTGCCGACACCCTGGCCACGCTGCGACGCATTGCCCGACCCGGCAGCAGCGTGTTCATCATCAGCGACTTCCGCGGCGCCGGCGAGCAGGACGCGCGGGAGCAGTTGTTCCAGCTGGCCCAGCACATCGAAATCACGGCCATTGCCTGCGGCGACCCGCTGGAGGCGGAGCTGCCGCGCGCGGGGCGCTACGCGGTGACCGATGGCAGGGCGCGCAGCGAGCTGGATACCGCGGACGCAAAGCTGCGCCTCAGCTACAGTGCCCGCGCCCAACAGCAGCGCGAGTCGCTGGCAGGCGACCTGCTGCGCCTGGGTATTCCCCTGCTGCAGGCGACCACGAACCAGGCGCCCTTCAGCCTGCTGCAACAGTTTTACGGAGACCCGCGGCGGTGAATCCCCAGGATCCACTGGCCCAGCTGCATCCACTGCGGGAACCTCTGCCCATCGGCTGGTGGCCACCGGCCCCGGGCTGGTGGCTGCTGGCCGTGCTGCTGCTGGTACTTCTGCTGGCGCTGGCCTGGTACCTCCTGCGACGCTATCGCGCCCGCGCCTACCGCCGCGTGGCGCTGGCCCAGCTCGCCCGACTGCACGCGGCCTATCGGCAAAACGGTGACGCACTGCAGTTCATCGCGCAAACCAACGCCCTGCTCAAGAGCGTGGCCCTGGTCTCCTATCCGCGCCGGGAGGTGGCCGCCCGCACCGGCGCCGACTGGCTGGCCTTCCTCAATGCCGGCCTGGGGCAGGATGTCCGCTTCCCCGCCGGGTTCGCCAGCGGCGCCTACCTTCGCCACGGCCCTGACATCGATATCGATCAGCTGCAGCGCAGCGCGGCAAGCTGGATCAGACGACACCGGGTGGCGCGATGATCGAATGGACCTGGCCCTGGATGCTGCTGCTGGCGCCGCTGCCCTGGCTGGTGCGCCGCGCGCTGCCGCTGGCACGCAGCCAGGAACCGGCCCTGCGCGCGCCGTTCTACGAGGAGTGGCACCAGCTGGGCGCCGGACAGGGCGCGCGCGGCGGGCACGTTCGCATGCTGCCGGCCGTCGCCCTGTGGCTGCTGTGGCTGTTGCTGTTGCTGGCGGCGGCCCGCCCCACCTGGATCGGCGAGGCGATCGAGTTGCCCAACAGCGGTCGCGACCTGATGCTGGCGGTCGACATCTCCGGCTCCATGCAGGTGGAAGATATGCAGCTGGGTAAGAATCTCGTGTCGCGGGTCGAGGCGGTCAGGCGGGTGGGCGCCGACTTCATTGACAGCCGCAAGGGTGACCGGCTGGGCCTGATCCTGTTCGGCAGCAACGCCTACCTGCAGTCGCCGCTGAGTTTTGACACCGCCACGGTCAAGCGCTTCCTGCAGGAAGCGCAAATCGGCTTCGCCGGGCAGGAGACCGCGATCGGCGATGCGATTGGCCTCGCCGTCAAGCGCCTCAAAGAACGCCCCGCCGAGAGCCGTGTGCTGATCCTGTTGACTGACGGCCAGGACACCGCCAGCTCGGTGCGGCCCCTCGACGCCGCGCAGCTGGCCAGTGACCTGGGTATCCGCATTTACACCATCGGCATCGGTGCCGAGCGGATGACCCTGCCCGGCCTGTTCGGCTCCAGCTTCGGCAGTCGCCAGGTCAACCCCGCCGCGGACCTCGATGAGGCCACCTTGCAAAAAATTGCGCAGACTACCGGCGGCCAGTATTTCCGCGCCCGGGACCCCGCGGAACTGGCCGGCATCTACCAGTTGCTGGACCAGCTGGAGCCGGTCGAACAGGCGACCGTGAGCTATCGCCCGCGCCAGGCGCTGGGCTATGTGCCGCTGCTGCTGGCCCTGTTGCTGAGCTTTGCGCTGGCGCTGCGGCCGCTGCTGCGCAGCGCCAGCTGGCGCAACAGCGGCGCCCCGCAGGAGGCGCGGTGATGGCTGTGCACTGGATGCGGCCGGAATGGCTATGGAGCCTGCTGCCCGCCGCGGTGCTGGCCCTTTTGCTGTGGCGCCTCAGGGGCCGATCCGGCAGCTGGAGCCAGGTCATCGCGCCCGAGCTGTTGCCCTTCCTGGTAGGCCGGGGTACGGCCTCCCGGGACACGGCTTCCCGGGGCCCCAACCTGCTGCTTTTTATCCTGTTCGGCTGGATCCTGGCCGCCCTTGCCGCCGCTGGCCCCAGCTGGCAGAAACTGCCGCAGCCGGTGCACCAGAAACAGGACGCGCTGGTGCTGGTGCTGGATCTAAGCTACTCCATGATGTCAGGGGACCTGGCTCCCTCGCGCCTCGAGCGGACCCGGCAGAAACTGCTGGACCTGCTGGCCGCGCGCCGGGAGGGCCAGACCGGCCTTATCGCCTATGCCGGGGACGCCCACATTGTGACGCCCCTCACCGACGATACCGCCACGATTGCCAACCTGCTGCCGGCACTTGCCCCCGGGATGATGCCGGTGCCGGGCAGCAACCCGGTCGCTGCGGTGGAGCAGGCGGTGCAGCTGCTGCGCTCCGCCGGAGTCCGCGCTGGCAGGGTGCTGCTGGTGACCGATGGCATCAGCGAGAGAGATGGCAGTGCTATTGAGCGCGCGCTGGGCAACAGTGGCACCTCCCTGTCCGTGATGGGCGTGGGCACCGCCAGCGGGGCACCGATACCCCTGCCGCGGGGTGGGTTCCTGAAAGACCGGGACGGCACCATCGTCATGCCGACCCTGGATGAACAGCCCCTGCGCGAGTTGGCCGCCGCCGGCGGTGGCCGCTATATGGCCCTGCAGATCGACAATACGGACCTGGACCTCCTGCTGGCAGAATCGCCCCTGCCTGGAGGCGAACCCACCCTGGCCCTGGACCGCACCGCCGACGCCTGGGAAGACCAGGGCTACCTGCTGATCCTCCCGCTGTTGCCGCTGGCCCTGGCGCTGTTCCGCCGGGGTTGGATCATGGGCCTGTTGCCACTGCTGTTCTTCGCCCAACCGCAACCGGCAGCGGCTTTCGGCTGGGAGGACCTGTGGCGGACATCCGATCAGCAGGGCCGGCGCGCGCTGCAGCAGGGCGACAGCAAGCGGGCGGCGGAACTATTCGAGAACCCGGCGTGGGCCGGTACGGCGGCCTACCAGGGCGGCGAGTACGAAACCGCGGCAAAAGCGTTTGCCCAGGCTGACGACGCCGACGGCTGGTACAACCGCGGCAATGCCCTGGCCAGGGCCGGCCAGCTGGACCCGGCCATCGAGGCCTACAAGAAATCCCTGCAGCGCGCCCCCGACCGGGAAGACGCCCGCGAAAACCTGGCGCTGCTGGAACAGCTGAAGCAGCAGCAGGAACAGCAACAACAGGACCAGCAACAGCAGAACCAGGAAAATCAGGACCAGCAGGACCAGCAACAGCAGAAGCCGGACAATCAGGAGCAGCAACAGCAGAACCCGGACCAGCAGAACCAGCAACAGGAGAACGAGGACCAGCAGCAGGGCCAGGAGCAGCAACAGCGGAACCGGGACCAGCAGCAGGGCCAGGATACGCCACAGCAGAACCAGGACCAGCAGCAGGACCAGGCGCAACAACAGGAGGGCCAGGAGCAGCAGGAGATGGAGCAGGAGGAAGCGCAACAACAGCGCGCTGCCGAACAGGAAGACTCAGAGGACGAGGCCGCTGCAGAGGCCGCGCAGCAGGCGGCTGCCGACCCGCAAATGCAGGAGCGCGACCAGGCCATGGAGCAGTGGCTGCGGCGTGTACCGGATGACCCTTCGGGTCTGCTGCGGGAGAAATTCCGCTACGAAAGTTACCAACGGCAGCAACGGGGAGCCGGGAGTGAAAATGACGTTTACTGGTAGGGCCCTGGGCCTGCTGTGTGTGTTGACTCTGGCCTGCGCGGCGAGCGGCAGCTGGGCGGCGGTAAGTGCCAGCCTGGACCGCGATCGCGCCGCCCTCGGCGATACCCTCAGGCTGAGCATCGCAGCGACAGATGGCGAGGATCTGGACGAGTTGGAGCTGCTGCCCCTGGAGACCGACTTCGAGATCCTCGGTCGTTCCAGCAGCAGCAAATCCAGCTTTATCAACGGCAACTTCTCCAGCAGCAGGGAACTGGTGCTGGACATCACCCCCCGGCGCGAGGGCATGCTCACGATCCCGGCGCTGCGCCTGGGTTCACAGTCAACCAGCCCGTTGCAGGTGACGGTGGGGCCGCAGCCGCAAGGCAGCAACGGTGGCCAGGATCTGTTGTTTGACGCGGAACTTGACCGCTCATCGGTTTACGTCCAGGGCCAGGTCATACTGACCTTGCGCCTGCAACAGGCCGTCAACCTGGACGAACGCAATATCACCCAGCTGCAACTGGACAGTGCCTTTGTGCGGCCACTGGAGCAGAACTCATTTCAGCGCATGGTAAACGGGCGCCCGTGGCTGGTGCATGAGGTGCGCTATGCCATCTTCCCCGAGCAGAGTGGGACCCTGGAAATCCCGGCCCAGACATTCACTGCACGGGAGCGCGCGCCGCGGCGCAGCATGTTCGATTCCGGCGGCGGCCGGCAGGTCCGGCGCAGCACCGACGCCCTGAGTATCGAAGTGCTGCCCCGACCCGACAGCTTCCCGTCGGGCGAGTGGCTGCCGGCCGCGGAGTTGACGCTGGAAGAATCCTGGTCGACGCCGCCGGAGCAGCTCGAGGTCGGCGAATCCGCGACCCGCACCATCACCATTCGCGGCGAGGGCGTGCAGGGTGCCCAGTTGCCACCGGTCATGTTCCCGCCGGTGGACGGGCTCAAATTCTACCCGGACCAGCCCACTATCAGTGACGAAGAAACGGCGGGCGGACTGGTGGGCACCCGGGTCGACAGCGTTGCCATCGTGCCGACCCGGGCCGGACGCTGGCAGCTGCCGGAGGTGCGCATTCCCTGGTGGGATACCGCCAGCAACGAGTTGCGCTACGCGATACTGCCGGCGCGGGAGCTGGAGATTGGCGGGAGTGCTCCGGCAACAGCGCCGCAGGTGCCCGCGCCTGTGCCCGCGCCTGTGCCCGCACCGACCATCGCACTCGATGCGGCGACCGTGGCGAAAACGGACGAGGTCGCAACGGGCAGCGACCGCTGGTGGCCGCTCATCGCCCTGGCCAACGGCGCCGGCTGGCTCATCACCCTGGTCTACCTGGCCTGGTCGCGCCGCCGGCGGCGCATGCCGGCAACCGGGCAGCAGGCCGAAGATACGCGGGAACAACCCGCTTTCAAGGCCCTGCTGCAAGCCTGCGCCAGCGGCGATGCGGCGCGGGCACGCAGGGCGTTACTCGACTGGGCGGCCATAGTAAGCGCCCAACCCCGGCTCGCCTCCCTGGCCCAGGTGGCGGCCGCCTTCACCGACCCGGCCCTGGACGCGGCCCTGGATGCGCTGAATGCGGCCCTGTACCGGGAGCCGCCCTCATCCTGGGACGGCGCCGCACTGGCGGATGCCGCCAGGCGCCTGCGACCCGGCAAGCGGGGCGCGAGCAAATCCGGGGAGGCGCCCCTACAACTTTACCCACAGGCAGGCTAGGGTGGGGACGGCAGAGCGCAACACGGCTGCCTGGATTGTGCCCATAATGAGAAAGAGGAAACCAGCATGAACCCAGCTCTCGCCGCCACTGTGGCAATCATTGCGCTGACCAGTCTCTGCGCCAGCGCCCGCGAAGCGCAGGATCCGTCCTTTTCCAATGGCTTTGAGCTGGAGGGCGGCCTGGTCGCGCCTATCGAAATCGACCACGGCGGGCCCGGCCGCGACGGCATACCCGCCCTCGACAATCCGATCTTCCTCGAAGGCGCAGCCCGCGAGCAGCAGATCCGACCCGGTGACCGGGTGATGGGCGTGAGCCACAACGGCGTGGCCAAGGCTTACCCCATCGCCATCCTGGATTACCACGAGGTCGTCAACGACCGCTTCGGCGACACCGCGCTCACCATTACCTTCTGCCCCCTGTGCGGCACCGGCATGGCATTTTTCGCCAATGCCGCAGGCAAGGACCTGAACTTCGGCGTCTCCGGGCTGATCTACAACAGCAATGTGCTGCTCTACGACCAGGCGACGCAATCACTGTGGTCCCAGGTAATGAAAAAGGCGGTGACCGGGCCGCTGCAGGGAACCACACTCACCCAGGTGCCCGCGCAGTACACCACCTGGGGCGCCTGGCTGCAACAGCATCCGCAATCACTGGTGTTGTCACGGGACACCGGCCATCAGCGCAATTACGATATCAGTCCATACACCGAGTACCGGCGCCTGCCAATGGTGAACTTCGCAACCCTCCACAGCGACCCGCGCATACCGGCGAAAACCTGGGTGGTGGGCGTCAGCGTCGGCGAAGCCGCACTGGCAGTACCTTTCGAGGAGTTGGACAAACTGGCGGATGGCACACTCAATGTCACCGTGGGGTCGCAGGCGCTGGAAATCCGCTGGGACAAGAACGCCCAGGCCGCCCGCGCCTTTGAGGCCGGCGGCAAAGAGTTCCCAGTCACGTCCGGATACTGGTTTGCCTGGGTCGCGTTTCACCCCGGGACCGCGCTGTACCCGGAGCAGGTCGCACAGAAGGATGCGAAGTAGCGACTGCTCCCAGCAGGCAAGACACTACCCGCCGGGTCAAGTGACGCCCTGTCAGGGTGTGGCCTGATCTTCAGGTACAAGTCCACACTGGCGCATGATTGGCAGAAGCGTTTCCACGTGGCTGCGCGGTGCTTGCAGTGCCTGTTCTATCGCGCGATCACGCGCTTTCCTCCAGTTTGCGAAATCGTCCGGTTCGGCACCTGCCAACAACTCCTCAATGTCTCTTGCAGCATCGAGTTGAAAGGCCCTGGACTGGATCCTTGCCGACCAGGGCTGAATGCCGCCTACGAAATATTTGCGCACAACCGTATCCAGTATCCTGGCCCTGCCATCCGTCGGGGTTTTGCACACCGGCCCAGCCTGCAGGCGTTGCCGCAGCGCTGCGTCTATGTGCCCAAGATACCGATTTTGCAACACAGCCGATTTGTACAGGGCGCCCGCGTCTGCCGACAGGAGTTTCTGCAGGTTGGCCTCCACCTGCGCTGACTCAAATTGATAATCCCCGGAGAGCCAGCGCCGCACATCGCTGGCAAGGGCCGCAAGCGCCAGCTCCGCCGGAGAGTTTCCCGTTGTCGGGTAACTACCCAAACGCTGCGGAAATTGCCAGAAGCGTTCATACTCGCCGCCGCCCAACACGCCCTGCCAGATAAGATGGGGCAGCCGCGCCTCCTTGCGATCACGCACCTCGCTCAGGCTCGCTGCCAGCTCCGACTTTCCCTGCTGTAACAGATGTTGTATGCACTCCGGGGCCAGGCGCAGGAACTCGAGTTCATAAAACATGCGCGTGGACGGCTGGGCGACGCGGCCCAGGGAACTGTTTCTTTGCGCCAGCACGACGTGCAATGCACATTCCCGGATTGACCATAGATCCAGGATGTCGATGGTTTCCCGCGACGGATCCGTGGAGAAGGTTGGTTGGCTCGGGAATTGATTGAACACCGGCGGCGGAACTTGCTTTGAATTCATGCCGAGTGTGCGGGACAAACGCTCCCCATAGTCCTGCAGGCGCGCTTCGGGTGGATCTACGGTGCAGGCCGGCAGGAGCAGGCCGATAAGAAAGACCGCGGCGAGCCGCCTCAATGTGCTGATCACGGCAATAGCTTTCGACCTCCCTCCATTGCGCGGCGGAATCGCCAGCGGATACTCGGCTGCGCGCACCCGGCGTCCCGCGCATCTACCCGGCAGTCGACTACCTCATTGCTGCAGCGCGGCGGTTGCGGTGCCGGCCAGTGACTTGGTCACCAGCTCGAACACGTCCGGCGACAGGTCCGGCAACGCCGCCAGGCGCTCCAGCTGGGCGCACATCAGCTCTGCCCGGCCCCGGTAGTTGCGCCACCTGGTCAGGGGTGTCAACAGGCGCGACGCCAGCTGCGGGTTGGCACTGTTGAGCCGCACGACCATGTCAGCCAGGAAGCGGTAGCCCTCGCCATCGACGCGATGGAAATGCACCGGGTTCTGGCTGGTGAACACGCCCACCAGCGAGCGCACCTTGTTCGGGTTGCGCAGGTCGAAGTCCGGGTGGGACAGCAACCCCCGCACCCGGGCGAGGGTGTCACCCAGGGGCATCGCGGCCTGCAGCGCGAACCACTGGTTCATCACCAGCGCGTCATGGCGCCAGTCGCGATGGAACTGGTCCAGTGCCTGCTCGCGCCGGGACTCATCACCATAGAACACGATGGAGCGCAAGGCCGCGAGCCGGTCGGTCATGTTGCGCGCCTGGCTGAACTGGCGCGGGGCCAGTTCAGGCTGCAGGTCGCGGGCGCAGGACAGGTACTCCAGGCAGGTGTTGCGCAGGCTGCGGGCAGCGACCTGGGCGGAGGACGGTGCGTAGTCGCCGCTGAGGGCCAGGCGCTGATAGCAATCGAGCAGCCGGGCATGGCAGAAACGGGCAATCCGGGCCTGTACCGCCCAACGGGCGTTGTGGATGGTATCGACATTGGCGCCGCCGCTGTGACTGGCCAGCTCCGCCAGGTAATCCTCGCCCGGCAGCGACAGCATCGCCGCCACCATGGCCGGATCCAGCGACTCATCGCCCAGCAGGTTGTGGCAGGCCTCCAGCAACAGCGGATCAACCAGCGCGTCGGCACTGCGCTGGATCTGCGCTTCCACCTCGTGAATTACCCGGGTGGCAAGGGCCTGGGCGCTGTCCCAGCGCACGAAGCCGTCGTCGTCACGACTCATCAGCGCGTTCAGATCGGCTTTGCTGAAGTTGTACTCGAGCCGCACCGGTGCGGAAAAACCCCGCAGCAGCGAAGGCACGGGGCGCTCCCGCACCTGTTCAAAGACAAAAGACTGTGCGGGCTGGTCAACGATGAGCACGTGGTGGGTGTTGTCGGCAGTCTCGGCGCCAGGCCCCCCGGTTGCCAGGTGCAGTGCCAGATTGCCCGCGTCGCCCAGCAGGCCCATCGCGAGCGGTATGACAAAGGGCTCTTTCACTGGCTGGCCCGGTGTGGCCGGGCAGGACTGGGTCACATGCAGCGTGTAGCGCTCGCTTGCGGCATCGTACTCGTCGCGAACGGCCAGCACCGGCGTGCCCGCCTGGGCGTACCAGTTGCGAAACTGGCCGAGGTTCACGCCGCTGGCGTCCTCCATCGCGCGTACGAAATCCTCGCAGGTCACCGCCTGGCCGTCGTGGCGCTCAAAATACAGGTCAGAGCCCTGGCGGAACAACTGCGGGCCGAGCAAAGTGTGGATCATGCGGACAATCTCCGCCCCCTTCTCGTACACGGTGAGGGTGTAGAAATTGTTGATCTCGATCACCGCCTCTGGCCGCACCGGGTGCGCCATCGGCCCCGCGTCCTCGGCGAACTGGGCGGTGCGCAGCAGGGTCACGTCTTCCACCCGCTTGACCGTGGCCGAACCCATGTCAGCGGAGAAGCAGGCGTCCCTGAAAACGGTGAAGCCCTCCTTAAGGCTCAACTGGAACCAGTCGCGACAGGTCACGCGGTTGCCGCTCCAGTTGTGGAAGTACTCGTGGGCGACGATCGACTCCACAGTCTGAAAGCTGCGGTCGGTAGACGTCTCGGGGCTGCACAGGACACAGGAGCTGTTGAAAATATTGAGGCTCTTGTTCTCCATCGCCCCCATATTGAAGTCATCGACGGCGACTATATTGAAGATGTCGAGGTCGTACTCGCGACCGTACACCTCTTCGTCCCAGCGCATGGCATGCTTGAGTGAACGCATCGCGTGCTCACACTTGCCGAGGTCTTTTTCTTCCACGTAGATGCG
>JBFZEF010000172.1:0-6041 GCA_041307045.1 Halioglobus sp. | reverse complement strand
ACAGCGCCGTGGTGGTCGCCGAGCCGGCGGAGATCATGCGATCCGCGGCGGCGGCCTGGGTGTCGTTGATCCCCGGGATGACGATGCGGTCGATCCCGTCGGCCGGCAGGGTCCGCAGCAGCACGCGGGGGGCGCCGTTGTCGAGGTGCTCCCGCATATGGCTGGTCTCCCGGTACTTGCCGGTGGAGTCGATCACCATGTCGACAGCGAAAATATCCCAGGGCATTTCCGCAGGGCGATCGATCTGCAGCAGGCGCGTGCGAAACGCCGGGTTGACCAGGAAATTACCCTGCAGCTGGTGCCGCTCGGGTTCCTGCACCTCGGATCCGAGCAGGTAATGGAGTATTTCGGGCTTGCCGATGTCGGCCACCGCCACCACCTCGACATCGCTGCTGCGGGAGGCGAGTTCGTAAATCTGGCGGCCGGTCCGGCCGAAACCCATGATGCCCACCCTGATGGGCTTGCCTTGTGCCATACGTATTCTCCTTGCGTGGTGCGTTGCGTGGTGCGTTGCCTGAAGCGCAGTGCCGGCAGTTGCGGCGCGGTTGTCATTATCAACCAGCCCGGGCCCGGACTGCTTGATCCACCGCAATAAATGGCACCCGGCGCAGACCCTGCTGCCAATAATGTAGCTCGAAACCGCGACAATGATGTGACACCAGGAGACTTCCCGGGTTCAGGCTGCAAGGCTGCGCAGCAACATGCGAACCGCGACCAGCAGCAGGAATACCCCGAAGGCGACACTGAGCTGGCGCTTGTCCAGGCGGTGGGCAAGCCGCGCCCCGATGGGCGCGACCAGCACCGATACCGGGGCGATCAGCGCCAGCCCGATGACGTTGACGTAGCCAAGGCTCCCCGGCGGCAGCCGCGTATCCCCCCAGCCGGACAACACATAGCCGAACGTGCCGGGCAGGCTGATCAGCAAACCGAACAGTGCCGCCGTGCCCACCGCCCGGTGGATGGGCTGGTTCATCAGGGTGAGCACCGGCACACTGAGGGTTCCGCCCCCGATGCCCATCATGCTGGACAGGCTGCCGATACCCAGGGGTATTGCGGGGGCCAGCAGGCCACGGGGAATTTCCTTACTGATCAACGCATTGTGCAGCGGCAGGATCATCTTGACGGCCACCAGCAGGGCCACCACCCCGAACAGTGCCGCCAGGGCGCCGCCCTCGAGGTGAGCGGCCAGCGCCGTGCCCAGGAGGGCTCCCGCAAAAATCCAGGGGCCCCACTGGCGCGCCAGGGTCCGATCGAGGGCTCCCCGGGCGCGATGCGCCCGGGTAGAGGAGATCGAGGTGGGGATGATGACCGCCAGGGAGGTGGCGACCGCCACATGCATGCGAATGGCGGGATCGACCCCGTAGAGCTGCAGCGCCGTCTCCAGCACCGGCACAATCACGATACCGCCGCCCACGCCGAGCAGGCCCGCCAGCAGGCCCCCCACCGCCCCGGTGAGCAGCATGGCCAATGCCAGTGGCAACAGGGCGCCTGCCGTCTCCATGGATCGATCCCCGCGCTGGATGTAGCGGCCAAGCTACCATATCGGGCGCCCGCGGAACCGGCGATCCGCCGTTTAAGATGACCCAAAAGTGTACTTTCTGCCCCACCCGGCTGGAGAAAGCCCGGGGGGGCTGCTACGCTTATCCGCCGAATCCGCAACAGGGCAGCGCTGGCTATGTTTGACCGTCACAAGAACAAACCGGCTCCCCCCCGGGCTGCGGAACCCGTGGCCAGCGCGCCGGCCGCGCCCGCCCCCGCCGCCACCCCGCCTCCCCCACCCCCCGTTACCGCCAGAGCTGCCAGGAGTGTCGCTATGATTGGACCGAGCATCAGAATCAAAGGTGAAGTGTCAGGCGATGAAGACCTGCTGATCCAGGGCCGGGTCGAGGGCACCATTTCGCTCAAAGCCCACGAAGTCAGCATCGGTGAATCCGGCCAGGTGTTCGCCGATATCCTCGCCAAGACCATCCGGATCGACGGCAAGGTACAGGGCGATATCACCGCTGTGGAGAACGTGGTGATTTCCAAGCTCGGCAATGTGCGCGGCAATATCGTTGCCCCCCGGGTGCTGCTCGAGGATGGCGCCGTGTTCAAGGGCAGCATCGACATGGACCCGGGTGACTCTGCCGCCAGGATGTTGGCTCAGCCCGCCAGGGAGCCCACCGCTTTCCCGACTCCGGAGCAAAAGGCGCCGCGGCTGGACTTGAAGAGCGGCTGAGGCCATCCCCCTGTCGCTGCGGGGAGGGCGCGATCGCCCTGTCCCTGTAACCACCCAGGCGTCAACGCTGCTGCCATCCCTGTTCCAGCACATCGACGAAGGGCGCTGCCTGACCGTGCTGCATATCGGTGGCGCCCTGCCGGAGACCGTCGATTTCTTTTCCCGCTACCGCTGCAAACTGCATTTTATCGACCTGTTCGGGGACCTGTCGGAACTCCAGCCCGGGGACGATGCCGACGCTTCCCTGCCGCAACGTTTAAGCGGGCTGCTGCACCTACCGGAGGGCACCCGGTTCGACCTCTGCCTGTTCTGGGACCTGTTCAACTTCCTGGGGCGCGACGCCATCGCCGCCCTGCTGGATCTGCTGCGCCCGCACCTGCACCGGGACAGCCTCGGCCACTGCCTTGCAGTCCACAGCCTGAAGACCCCCCAGTCCGGCAAGGTGTACGGGATCAAGGAGCTCGACCAGGTCAGCCTGCGGCCGCGGCCGGCGCCACTGCCCGGTTACAACCCCTACAACCAGGGCCAGCTGGAAAAGCTGCTGGACTGCTTTCGGATCACCCGCAGCGTGTTGCTGGCGGAAAGCCGGCTGGAGCTGCTGCTGGCCGCGAACTTGCGCCGCTGAGCCCGCTGCGGGCACCCCGCCCGCGAAAAAATTATTCCCGCACAAATCCATTCCACGGGCGGCGGCGTACCTACCCCTGAACCACCTACTGCTGCGCAACGAATGGAGAACACCATGGAATCTTCTGTCGCTGAAAAAATGTTGACCTTCCCCAGCCATATGTCGCCAGAGGCGATGCTGGTGCGCGACGCCCTGGTGGCGCGCGGCCTGGAAACCCCGATGGTACACAACGGCCTCAGCCGCGATGAAAAGTACCGCAGAATTACGGCTGCTTTCACTGATATCACGCGGACGCTGGGCCTTGACCTGAATGATGACAGCCTGTGCGAGACGCCCCACCGCATCGCGAAAATGTATGTCGACGAGATTTTTTCCGGGCTCGACTACGGCAAGTTCCCGAAGATCACCGCCATCGCCAACAAGATGCGGGTGGAAGAGATGGTGCAGGTCGACAGCATCGATCTGGTCAGCACCTGCGAGCACCACTTCGTCACCATCGACGGCAGCGCCCGGGTTGCCTACATTCCCGCTGATCGCATCATCGGCCTGTCGAAGATCAACCGCATCGTGCGCTTCTTCGCCCAGCGCCCCCAAGTCCAGGAGCGCCTGACCCAGCAGATCCTGGTGGCGCTGCAGACCCTGCTGGGCACCGAGGACGTGGCGGTGACGATCAATGCGGTGCACTACTGCGTGAAATCCCGCGGGGTGATGGATACCAACTCCACCACCCGCACCACCGCCCTGGGCGGTGCCTTCAAGACCAGTGCCGCCACCCGCGCCGAATTTATCAGCTGACAGGTCCGTACCGAAAGTCCTGGCTCCCCCGCCAGGCAACTTCCAACCCGGCTCTGCCGGGTTTTTTTTGACCGCAGGCCCGCTGATTTCGCCCCGGTGGCCTATGGTATAGTCTGCGCCTCGCGCGTCGCCGACGCGAACCGCCACCAACGACAATGAGGAGCAGCAGCCCTTGCGGAAACTGATCATCGGCCTCTTCGCCGTACTGGCCTTGCTGGCCTCCATACCTCTGGTACTGATAGCCACCGGCACCATCAGCAGCAGCAGTCTGCGGATGATTCTGAACGTGATGACCGGCATGGAAGGACCCGCCGCAACTGCCGGGGTTGAACACGGCCTGCAGCTGCCGCCTGGATTCACCCTCCAGCTCTACGCCGGCGATTTGCCCCGGGCGCGCTTCCTGCGCTTCACCCCGGGCGGCGACCTGCTGCTGAGCCGGCCCCACTCGGGCGACATCATGCTGCTGCGCAGGGACGCCGACGGCAACGGGCAGCCCGACGCGGTGGTCACGCTGATCAGCGGCCTCAAACGGCCCCTGGGCCTGGACATTGCGGGGGGCTACCTGTACATCGCCGAATCCCACCAGATCGGGCGAGTCCCCTTTGACAGCGCCACCGGTAGGCTGGCCGGCGCCTATGAACCGCTGGTGGAGGGCTTCACGGACGAAGGCAATCACTGGAGCAAAACCCTGGCCTTCGGCCCGGACGGCCTGCTCTACCTCGCCCAGGGCTCCACCTGCAATGTCTGCGTTGAAGAGGACGAGCGGCGCGCGACCATGATGCGCTTCCAGCCGGACGGCAGCGGCGGTGAAATCATCGCCACCGGCCTGCGCAACAGCGTGGGCTTCGACTGGGCGCCCTGGAACGGCGAGCTGTACGCGACGGATAACGGGCGCGACCTGCTGGGCGATGATTTTCCGCCCTGCGAGTTGAACCTCATCGAGGAGGGTCGCTTTTACGGCTGGCCCTTCTTCAACGGCGCCAACATACCCGACCCGGATATGGGAGAGGACCCGCTGGCGGGCCAGCGCGAGCCCACGGCGATGGCCCATGGCTTCCGCGCCCACAACGCGCCGCTGGGGATCGCCTTTATCGACGACACGGGCTGGCCCGCGGGCTACGAGCGCGCGGCCCTGGCGGCGCTGCACGGCTCCTGGAACCGCAGCGTACCGGACGGCTACAAGGTCGTCTCCCTGCACTGGACCGACCAGGGGATCGAGCAACGGGACTTCCTCACCGGCTTCAACCAGGACGGCAAAATTTCCGGGCGGCCGGTCGATGTCGCCCAGGGACCGGACGGAGCGATCTATATCTCGGACGACTACGCCGGCGCCATCTACCGGGTGAGCGCGGGTGAGAGCGGGGCAGCCTGGTCGCCCCCTGCCGGCGCGACGACAGCGAACCGGCTCGACGCCAGGCCGCCCGCGTGGCTGGCCGGGGCAGACCTGAAGGCACTGGCCAAGCGGGGCGAGCAACTGTATCTCTACTATGAGTGCGCCAGCTGCCACGAGGCGGGTGAGAATCCGAAACCGCTGACCGGGCTGGCCGACCGGCTCGGTTACAATGCCATTATCGACGTGCTCAGGGCCCCCCGATCGCCCATGCCCATTTACCCCCTGAGCGAAACCGAGCTGCGCGAGATGGCGGTGTACCTGTTGAACCGGCACGGGGCGAGCCCCCCTGGAGCCACCGCAGCACCAGAGGCCGGCGACGCGCCCTGATTGCGAGCCGATGCTGCACTACCTGCCCAATACCCTGACCCTGTCCCGCCTGCTGCTGGCAGGGCCGCTGGGGTATTGCATCCTGCAGGGGAGTTACCAGTGGGCGCTGGCAACGGCGCTGGTGGCAGCCGCGACCGACGCGCTGGACGGTTTCCTGGCCCGGCGCCTCGGCGCCCTGTCCCGCTTTGGCGCCGCCATCGACCCGGTGGCCGACAAGGTGCTCGTCACTGTCGCCTTTGTCTGCTTCGCGATGACTGCCCTGGTGCCCTGGTACCTGGCGCTGGCGGTGATCGCCCGGGACCTGGTGATCGTGGCTGGCGCCGCCTGTTACCGCTGGTTGATCGGGCCCTTCGAATTTGCCGCGAGTGGCCTCAGCAAGGCCAACATGGCCATCCAGATCGGCTTCGCCGTCCTGGTGCTGACTGCCCAGATCTATCCCTGGATACCGCAGGTCGCCGTTACCGCCGGCTCCGCGGCAGTGTTGTTCTTCGCCGGCGCCAGCGGCTGCGATTATGTTTTGAAGTGGTCTGCCAGGGCGATTGAGCAGCGGCGTAAGGCCGCGTAGCACGCAGCAACCGCATCACCATTAAGGAATTTGCTTGAACCACAAAATCTGCGTCCTGACCTACAACATCCACAAGGGCTACTGCACCGGCAATCGCCGTTTCGTGCTCGAGTCCATG
>JBFZEF010000168.1:0-4803 GCA_041307045.1 Halioglobus sp. | reverse complement strand
ACAGGAATCTGATAAAAGCGATGCCCACACCACCGCCAACCCGCAAAGTTTCATGGTAGTGTACCCGCATGCCAGCCGACCTCACCGTTCACCCCGAAATCGAGCGCTACATCGACGCCATGTGGATGGAGAAGGGGCTCAGCGACAACAGCCTCAGTTCCTACCGGCGCGATCTGCGGCAGTTCCACGACTGGCTCGCGACAAACAAAGACAGCTCCATACTCAGGGCCGACCGCTCCTCCCTGCAGGCCTACCTGGGCGCCAGGTTGAGGCAGGGCCAGTCGCCGCGCTCGACCGCGCGTTTCATGTCCTGTGTGCGCGGTTTTTATCACTACCTGCTGCGGGAAGGCCGCATCACGGTGGATCCCACCCTGGACGTGGACAGCCCGAAGCTGGGCCGGCCGCTGCCGAAATCCCTCTCCGAGCAGGACGTGGAGCGCTTGCTACAGGCGCCCGACCTGGACGTGGCGCTGGAGTTTCGCGACCGCACCATGCTCGAGATGCTGTACGCCTGCGGCCTGCGCGTCACCGAGCTCACCAGCCTGCAACTGGTGCAGGTCAGCATCAACCAGGGGGTGGTGCGGGTATTTGGCAAGGGCAGCAAGGAGCGCCTGGTGCCGATGGGGGAGGAGGCGTTGCTGTGGCTGCGGCGCTACATGGCCGGGCCCAGGGCGGAGTTGCTCAAGGGTATACCCAGCGATGTGGTGTTTCCCAGCCGCCGCGGCCGCCAAATGACTCGCCAGACCTTCTGGTATCGTATTAAAATCTACGCCCTGCGCGCCGGGATCAGGCAGGAACTGTCACCACACACCCTGCGACATGCGTTTGCCACCCATTTATTGAACCATGGTGCGGATTTGCGGGTGGTGCAGCTGTTGCTCGGCCACAGCGATCTGAGTACCACCCAGATATACACCCATGTGGCAAAGCAGCGGATGCAGGAACTGCACTCCCGGCATCATCCCCGGGGATGAGGAACTTAACCAGCGCCAGCGGTTCGAACCAGGGTCGCGCCGGCACGGTTTGTCAGCGCCGGTCGGCTAGAGAGGCGGGATACCCCCGCCATTACAGAGGAAACCTGATGATTAACACGACTTTTCGCGCAATCACCGCCCTGGCCCTGCTGTGTGCGGCCGCCTGGGCCGCAGCGGGGGAGCCTGCGGACAAGGCCGTAGCCGACAAACTGCGCAAAGCGTTGTCAGCGCCCGCCATGGGGCTCGAGGTACAGACGGTTGAAACCAGCCCGATCCCCGGGATGTACGCGGTACAGTTCACCAGCGGCCCGGTGGTCTACGCCACTGGGTCTGGCGACCATGTGATTCTCGGCGACCTGTTTGCGGTCAGTGATAAAGGTGTTTACACCAACCTGACCGAGCAACGGCGCAACGGCGAGCGCCTGGAGCAGCTGGCCAAGGTCGATCTGAAGGATATGATTATTTTCTCTCCCGAAGGCAAGCCCAGGGCGCATATCACGGTATTTACGGATATCAGTTGCTTCTACTGCCAGAAGCTGCACAAGGAAGTGCCTGAGCTCAACAAGCGCGGCGTGGAAGTGCGCTACCTCGCCTATCCCCGCTCCGGCCCGGATTCGCCCGGCTTTCGCCAGCTCGTCACCGCATGGTGCTCGAGCGACCGGCAGGATGCCCTCACCCGGCTGAAAAACCAGCAGCCCGTGCCGGAGAACGTGTGCGCCGACAACCCGGTGGCCGCGCAGTACGAACTGGGCCTGAAGCTCGGCGTGCAGGGCACCCCCGCCATGGTCACCGAGGACGGCAGCCTCATTCCCGGCTACCAGGCAGCGGATGAGCTTATGGCCACCCTCGGGCTTGAGTAGTGCCAGATTCCCTTATGAGCTCTAAACCGGTAACAATCGGCCTGTGTGGCCTCGGCACCGTGGGCAGCGGTACGTTCAAGGTGCTGCGTGACAACGCGCAGGTGATTGCCGCCCGCGCCCATGCCCCCCTGCAGGTGATTCATATTGGCGCGCGGCGGGACAACCCGGCCTGCGACCCGGGCGCTATCAGGGTCAGCCGCGATGTGCTGGCGGTGGCCCGCGACCCGGATGTGGCCATCCTGGTGGAACTGATTGGTGGCACCACGGTGGCGAAGGAACTGGTGGAGACCGCCATTCGCCACGGTAAGCATGTGGTGACCGCCAACAAGGCCCTGATCGCCCAGTTCGGTAATGAGATTTTCGCGCTGGCCGACAGGCACGGGGTGGAGGTGCGCTTCGAGGCGGCGGTGGCGGGCGGCATACCCATTATCAAGGCGCTGCGGGAGGGCCTGGCCGGGAACCGCATCGAGTGGCTCGCCGGCATCATCAACGGCACCGGCAACTTCATCCTTACCGAGATGCGCGACAAGGGGCGGGAGTTCGCCGACGTGCTGGCCGAGGCCCAGGCCCTGGGCTACGCCGAGGCCGATCCCACGTTCGACGTGGAGGGCATCGACGCCGCCCACAAGCTGGTGATACTCGCATCCATCGCCTTCGGCATACCGCTGCAGTTCAAATCGGTTTACACCGAGGGCATTACCCGCCTCACCACGCAGGACGTGGAGTATGCCCGGGAGCTGGGTTATATGATCAAGCACCTGGGCATCGCCAAGCAGAACGGCGAGGGCGTGGAGCTGCGTGTGCACCCCACCCTCATTCCCGACAAGCTGCTGCTGGCAGACGTGGACGGGGTCAAGAACGCGATCCTGGTGGAGGGCAACGCGGTGGGCCCCACCCTGTATTACGGCGCCGGCGCCGGCGGGGCGCCGACCGCGTCCGCGGTGGTGGCCGACCTGGTGGACCTCGCCCGCGACCTGGGCGTGGGCCAGAGCTGCCGCGTGCCGCCGCTGGGTTTCTCCCGCGACAACCTGCGCGAGTTGCCGATCGTGCCGATGGAGCGCGTGGTGACACCCTGGTACCTGCGGATGGAAGTCGAGGACAAGCCCGGCGTGCTGTCCAGGGTGGCGAGCATATTCAGCGACCAGGGCATCAGTATCGAAGCCCTGATCCAGAAAGCGCCGGCTGCAGGCCAGACCAGGGTGCAACTTATCGTCATTACCAATAAGGCGCCGCAGGGCAGTGTGGATCGGGCCGTCAGCGCGATCGAAGCTCTCGATACCATCGCCGGCAAGGTCACCCGCATCCGGGTGGAAGCGCTGGACGGCTGACAGACAGGGGTAATGCACGCGTGAAATACATCAGCACCCGGGGCCAGGCCCCCGCACTGAACTTTGAACAGGTTCTGCTGACCGGCCTGGCGTCGGATGGCGGCCTCTATGTGCCTGAAACGCTGCCGAGCTTCAGCCGCGCCGAGATCGCGGCGATGGCCGCGCTGGATTATCCCGAACTCGCACTTAAAATCATCACCCCGTTTGTCGATGACTGCGTCCCGGCGGCGGATCTCAAGGCCATCATCGACGACACCTACGCCGAGTTCCGCCACAATGCGGTAGCGCCGATGGTGCAACTGGCGGCCAACCAGTGGGTGCTGGAGCTGTTCCACGGGCCCACCCTGGCGTTCAAGGACTTTGCCCTGCAACTGCTGGGTCGCCTGTTGGACTACGTGCTGGAGCGCAAGCACCAGAAAGTGGTGATCATGGGCGCTACCTCCGGCGACACCGGCTCTGCCGCGATCGAAGGCTGCAAGCGCTGCAAGAACATCGACATCTATATCCTTCACCCGCACCAGCGGGTGTCGGAGGTGCAGCGCCGACAGATGACCACGGTGGTTGGGGACAAGATCCACAACCTCGCGGTGGAGGGCAACTTTGACGACTGCCAGGCCATGGTCAAGGCCAGCTTCAACGATCGCTCCTTCCTGCCTGCGGACCGCAGCCTGGTTGCGGTGAACTCCATCAACTGGGCTCGTATCATGGCCCAGATCGTGTACTATTTTTACGCCGCCGTGGCCCTGGGCGCGCCGGCCCGGCCGGTGGCCTTCTCCGTACCCACGGGCAATTTCGGCGACATATTCGCTGGCTATCTCGCCCAGCAGATGGGCCTGCCGGTGGCGCGCCTGATCATCGCCACCAATCGCAACGACGTGCTGCACCGGGTGATGACCACCAGCACCTATGGGCGCCAGCCCCTGGCGCACACCCTGTCGCCCAGCATGGACATCACCGTGTCCAGCAATTTCGAGCGCCTGCTGTTCGACCTGTACGATCGCGACGGCGCCGCCCTGGCGGACCTCATGCGCCGTTTTGACGCGGGCGATATCGTATTCAGCGAGGCCGCCATGACCCGGGCCCGGGCCCTGTTCAGCAGCCATTGCGTGAGTGACCAGCAGACCTGCGAGCAGATCGCCAGCAGTTGGCGCGAGTGCGCCTACCTGCTCGACCCGCACAGTGCCATCGGCGTCGCCGCGGCCCTGGCGGCCGGGCTGCCACCCGAGGTACCGATCATCACCCTGGCCACCGCCCACCC
Source organism: Halioglobus sp. (assembly GCA_041307045.1). Lineage (GTDB taxonomy): Bacteria > Pseudomonadota > Gammaproteobacteria > Pseudomonadales > Halieaceae > JARRPM01. The sequence goes on along the minus strand of JBFZEF010000168.1, from coordinate 383 downwards.
CGCCAAGTTTCCCGACGCCATCAGGTCTGCCGGGTTGGACCAGGCCGTGAGCCTGCCCCTGCACCTGAAGGATCTGTTCGAGCGACCCGAGCGCTTCGCGGTGCTGCCCAACTCCCTGGCGGCGGTACAGGCGCACATGGCCAACAGCATCAGCGCCTGATGGGGGTAGCGCCACCCCCGCTCGCAGTGGCCTGGCCCTTGACGCGGGTGACAAGGGCGCTGCCGTGCGCAAACTGATTCGCCGCAGAACCGCTGAGCCCGCCGCTGCCCTGTCCGGGGAATCCCTGCATCCTTTGCTGGCCAGGGTCTATACCGCCAGGGGTGTGCAGACGCCAGCCGGGCTCGACCTGGCCCTATCCCGCCTGCTGCCCCCGACGCAGCTG
>JBFZEF010000164.1:0-4981 GCA_041307045.1 Halioglobus sp. | reverse complement strand
GCAGGCGTTCAACCGACGAGTCGACGTAGCGGGAGGTGCCAAAACTGGTGGTTTCCTCGCCCAGTACGTGCCACGGCTCGACCGCCCAGCGCAGCTCCAGTTCGATATCGTCGAGTTGCACGCGGCCGTAGTGCGGGAAGCGAAACTCCTCGAAAGGCAGCAGCCAATCCAGGTCAAAGGCGTAGCCGTGCTCCTTGAGATCCTCGACCACGTGTTTCATGTCCTGCCAGATGTAGTGCGGCAGCATGAAGCGGTCGTGCAGCTCGGTACCCCAGCGCACCAGTGGCTTGTGGTAGGGTTGCTTCCAGAAGCGCGCCACGAGGCAGCGCAGCAGCAGGGCCTGGACCAGCGCCATGCGGCTGTGGGGCGGCATCTCAAAGCCCCTGAACTCGAGGATACCCAGGCGGCCGGTGGCGCTGTTGGGCGAGTACAGCTTGTCGATGCAGAATTCCGCCCGGTGGGTGTTGCCGGTGACATCGATCAGCAGGTTGCGCAGCAGGCGGTCCACCAGCCAGGGCTGGGGCACTTCGCCGTCGGCCATCTGGGCGAACGCGACCTCCAGCTCGTACAGCATCTCGTCGCGGCCCTCATCTACCCGGGGCGCCTGGCTGGTGGGGCCGATAAACATGCCCGAGAACAGGTAGGAGAGGCTGGGGTGGTGCTGCCAGTAGGTGATCAGGCTGCGCAGCAGGTCGGGGCGGCGCAGCAGGGGGCTGTCCGCCGGGGTGGCGCCGCCCAGGGTGATGTGGTTGCCGCCGCCGGTGCCGGTGTGGCGGCCATCGAGCATGAACTTCTCGGTGGACAGGCGCGACAGCCGTGCCTCCTCGTACAGCGCCGTGGTGATGTCGACCAGTTGCTCCCAGTTGTTGGAGGGATGGACGTTGACTTCGATAACGCCGGGGTCGGGGGTCACCAGTAGTTTTTGCAGGCGCGGGTCCCGGGGCGGCTCGTAGCCCTCGATGATCAGCGGCAGCTTCAGCGCGGCGGCAGTGTCCTCTATGGCCGCCACCAGTTCGACGTAATCTTCCAGGTATTCCAGTGGCGGAATGAAGGCGTGCAGGCGGCCGCCGCGCGGCTCCAGGCACAGGGCGGTGCGCACCACCGCCTCGTAATCATCCGGGTCCGGCAACTCAGCCTCCGGTGTCTCCCCGCCGCTGCCAAACTGCATGTCAGCGCGCTTGACCAGCGCATCGCGGGGTTCGAACGGATCGCGCTGGGGGGTGAAGCGGTCGGATTTCTTTGCCAGTTCGGGCAGATCGTTGAGAGGCAGGCGCAGCCCCATGGGGGAGTCCCCGGGGAGCAGTGTGATGCGCTCGCGCTTCATCGGCCAGAGACTGGTATGCCAGTTTTTGCCCTCTTCGGCCAGCGGCCAGCCGGTGCTGCGCCGCAGCGGGATGACAAAGCCCGTGGGCACGGTGAACCCGCGCTCGATCAGGCGGGCCAGGCGCCTGCGATCCAGGCTGCCCTTGAGTTTCTGGGCGAGCAGGTCGAGGTTTTTCGGCAGGTTCTGTTCCTGCAGCAGGTAGTACAGGCCGTCCTCATAGGCGGCCTGGCAGCATTTGCGCGGCAGCTGCAGCAGGTCGCACAGTTGCTGGCCGAAGCGGGCGGCCGTGTCGATGTCGTGGCTGTAATCCTTGTCGACCCGGGCCAGCAGCGCGGCGTTTTTCCACAGGGGTTCACCGTCCTTGCGCCAGAACACCCCCAGCGCCCAGCGCGGTATTTCCTCCCCCGGGTACCACTTGCCCTGGCCGTAGTGCAGCAGGCCATGGGGGGCAAAGCGGTCGCGCAGGCGCAGCAGCAGGGTTTTCGCCAGGCTGAGCTTGTCGTCGCCCAGGGCATCGGTGTTCCACTGGGCGGACTCCATGTCATCGATCGAGACGAAAGTGGGCTCGCCGCCCATGGTCAGGCGCACGTCATCCCGCTCAAACTCACGGTCGACGGCCCTGCCCAGCGCCAGGATGTGTTGCCACTGCTCCTCGCTGTAGGGCTTGGTGACCCGCGGGTCCTCCAGGATGCGCGTCACCGTGTTGCTGAAGTCGAAAGTCACCTCGCATTTGTCGGTGGCGCCGACGATGGGCGCCGCCGATACGGGATTCGGTGTGCAGGCCAGGGGAATATGGCCTTCGCTCGCGAACAGGCCAGAGGTCGGGTCCAGGCCCACCCAGCCGGCGCCCGGCAGGTACACCTCGCACCAGGCGTGCAGGTCGGTGAAGTCCTCAGCGGCGCCGGAGGGCCCGTCCAGGGATTTTTCATCCGGCTTGAGCTGCACCAGGTAACCCGACGCGAAGCGCGCCGCCAGCCCCAGGTGGCGCAGCAGCTGCACCAGCAGCCAGGCCGAGTCCCGGCAGGACCCCCTGGCTTTTTCGAGGGTTTCCTCCGGGGTCTGGATGCCGGGCTCCAGCCGCACCAGGTATTCGATCTGCCGCTGCAGCTGCTGGTTGATGTCCACCAGGAAGTCGTTGAGGGGGCGCCGTTTGACATTCACCGCGGCCAGGAATTGGTCGAACAACGGGCCGCCCTCGAGGGTCTCGAGGTAGGGCAGCAACTCACCCCTGAGCTGGGCGGTATATTCAAAGGGAAATTTCTCGGCGTAATCTTCCACGAAGAAGTCGAAGGGATTGATCGTCGTCATATCGGCGATGACTTCGACGTCCACCTCGAACTCGGTGCATTTGCCCGGGAACACCAGTCGCGCCAGGTAGTTGCCGAAGGCGTCCTGCTGCCAGTTGATGAAGTGTTCCGCCGGTTTGATCTTCAGGCTGTAGGCGTGGATCGGGGTGCGCGAGTGGGGGGCCGGGCGCAGGCGCACCGTGTGGGGCGACATGCTTACCGGGCGGTCAAATTTGTATGTGGTGCGATGGTTGATCGCGACGCGTATGGTCATTGCCTGCCTACCGCCTGTTTTGGCCGGGCCTGCCCCGGAGAATGGCTCATACCGCGCCGGACGTTGCCACGCCGGGCGTTGCCACGCCGGACGTCTCCACGCCGGACATGAACCAGGTAGTGCTGATCATGTTGCCGAGTGTGTTCAACTCCAGCTGGAAACGATCGATGAAATCGTGCAGTTGCTGGCGCTCGGCCGTTTCCGCGTCGAACTGCTCCAGGCCCTGCAGGGACTGGTCCAGCACCCTGATGGCCGCCTCGTGGTGTTTCAGCGGCAGCAGCTCGCGCCGGATGCCGTCCAGGCAAAACCTGACCGAACGGGGCAGGGCGGGCTCGCGAAAGACGAAGTTCACCACGGTGTTGGCTTCCACCAGCGGCCCGATGGTCCTGCGATAGGTGCCCATGGCGGACAGTGACTGCAGCAGGGCGGCCCAGATCAATGGATCCACCGCCGTGCTGAGCCGTTCGTTGCCCAGCAGCGCACCGGCGCCCACGTCGATGATGCGGGTGGTCATGTCAGCCCGCTCCAGCAGGGCACCCAGCTTGATAAAGCGGTAGGCGTGATCGCGACACAGAGTGGACATGAGCAGGCCGCTGATCATCTGGCAGCGGGCGATGACCTGGTCCAGGAACTGGTGACGGTTGCGCCGCCCCACCGATTTGGCGGCGTATTCCTGGGAATAGAGATAGAGGCCGTTGACGTGCTCCCAGACCTCCTCGGGCAACACGTCCCGGGTAGTGCGCACGTTTTCCCGCGCGGCCCTGATGCAGAAGTGGACGCTGCCCGGGTTGTCCTCCTCGGCAACGAGGAATTTCAGCACATTCTGCTCGTTGCAGGCCCGGTGGTGTTCGCTGAACTGGGCCTGGGCGTCGAGGATACGCACCAGGATATCCCAACCCGGTTGGGATACGGAGGGAATATCCATAATCAGGTGGGTATAGGCCTTGGTCAGGCGCGCGGTATCCTCGGCCCGCTCCAGGTAGCGGGCCATCCAGTACAGCCGCTCGGCGACGCGGGAGAGCATGATCATCAGCCCTTGCCCTCCACGATCCAGGTGTCCTTGCTGCCGCCGCCCTGGGAGGAGTTGACCACCAGCGAACCCTTTACCAGGGCCACCCGGGTCAACCCGCCGGGTGTAACCCAGGTGTCCCTGCCCTGCAGGATGAAGGGCCGCAGGTCCAGGTGCCTGGGTTCCACGGCGTCATTGATGAAGGTGGGCGCGGTGGACAGCGACAGGGTGGGCTGGGCGATGTAATTGCGTGGGTTGGCTTCGATCAGCCTGGCGAACTCCGCGCGCTTCGCCGCGCTGGAATGGGGGCCGACCATGATGCCGTAGCCGCCGGATTCATTGGCGGGCTTCACCACCAGCTTGTCCAGGTTGGCCAGCACGTAGTCCCGGTCCGGCTGGTGCATGCACAGGTAGGTTTTGACACTGGCCAGGCTGGGTTCTTCCCCGAGGTAATAGCGAATCATCGCCGGCACGAAGGCATAGACCACCTTGTCGTCCGCGACACCGCTGCCCGGGGCGTTGGCGATGGCCACATTGCCCTTTTTCCACGCGCGCATGATGCCGGGTATGCCCAGGGTCGAGTCGCTGCGGAAAACCTCCGGGTCGAGGAAGTCGTCATCGATGCGGCGGTATACCACATCCACCCGTGCCGGGCCGTCAACCGTGCGCATGTAGAGGCAGTCGTCCGCGTCCACGAACAGGTCCGAGCCCTCGACCAGTTCGGCGCCCATACCCTGGGCCAGGTACGCGTGCTCGAAGTAGGCGGAATTGTATATTCCCGGGGTCAGCACCACGATGCAGGGCCGCCGGCGATCCCGCGGCGACAGGGAGGCCAGGGTGCTGTACAGGCGGGAGGGGTAATCGTCCACCGGGAGGATGCTGTAGTCCTTGAACAGCTCCGGCAATACCCGTTTCGTGATCTCCCGGTTCTCGAGCATGTAGGAAACGCCCGAAGGCACCCGCAGGTTGTCCTCCAGCACGTAAAACTTGCCGTCCTTGTTGCGCACCAGATCGGTGCCACAGACATGGGCCCATGCGCCATAGCGGGGCGTTACCCCGGCGCACTGGGGCTTGTAGTTGCCTGAATC
>JBFZEF010000162.1:0-2699 GCA_041307045.1 Halioglobus sp. | reverse complement strand
ACAGGGATTTCGGGGCGGCAAAGGGCAGGGAGGATGCGGATGGCCGCAGTCGCAGGTTTTGCGCTCCGAGTTCCGCCACGCCGGCGCCGATCTGGAGCAGGTTGCCGGGCAGTTTCCCGAGGCGCGACAACAGGCCCTGCGCCTCGGGCCGCGCCGAGCGCGGGCGCGCCTTCACCGGCTGCTCCATGGGCATCCAGATACTGTTCATGCCCTTGTCCGCGGCGGAGCGGCTCATGCACTGGTCGAACAGTTTCAGCGCACCCATGCCGTCGATCATGGCGTGGTGGACCTTCACCATGATGGCGAACTGGTCGTCCTCCAGCCCCTCGATGATGTAGCACTCCCACAGGGGCATGGAGCGGTCCAGCAGCGGGCTGTTGAGGAAGGAGACGATCTCGGAAAGCGACTGCAGGGTGCCCGGCGCGGGCACGGCGATATGCCGGACATGGTAGCGCAGGTCCGGTTCCACGGTGTCCCAGGAGGCCACTCCCTTGTCCAGCCACCTGAGTTTCCGGTTGAACGGCTTTGCCACCGGTCCGCTGCGGTAGGCTGCCAGCAGGCGGGGAATGAAGCTGTGCCGCTCCCGGGGCGGCAGGCGAAAGACCTGGTAGGCAGTCATATGCATCTGCCGGGTGGGGGACTCCAGCAGCAGGAAGCTCAGGTCAACAGGGGTCAATTTGCTCATGCGTTTTTTACTTCCTGGGTGTGTGGCGGCGGGATCAGGGCGGTCAGTTTAGCCAATTCCTCGCCAAAGTAGGCAAAAGGTACCCAGCCGTCGGCGATCACTTTGGCGTCCGCCAGGATGCAGAGGTTGGCGTCTTCGCAGTAGCTCCACATGGTGATGTTGATACAGGAGCCGTCAAACACCTGCCCGGTGGAGAACCAGCTGTCGAGTTTATAGGTATTGAAATAGATCGGCTCGCGCGGCCCTGGCACATTGGACAGCACCAGGTTGCCGAACATGCCAAGGCCGCCCTCCTGGCGCCGGATATACCAGCCCAGGGCACCCATGACCCAGGGCGGGCAGACCTGGAACAGGGCGCTCAGGTCGGCACCGGCCTCCACGGTCGCTTTCATGTGCTCCTTCATCTCAACCGCCGCCTTGTGACTGGCCCGCAGGCGTGCGATCGGGTCCTCGATTTCGGAGTGCAGCCAGCAGTAATCCGCCGTGGCGAAATTACCCAGGCCCTGCCAGCCCTCCGGCCTGGGGCCGGCAAAGGGCGTGCCCGCGATCAGTGGGTGCTGGTCGGGATCGTAGTGTTTGTCCTGCAGCAGGCGACGCAGGACCCCGGCGGCACAGCACAGGAAGACATCGTTGATGGTCACGCCGAAGCCCTTGCTCACGCGCTTGAACTGATCCAGCGGCAGGCTGTCGCAGACGAAGGTCCGGCCGTAGCCCAGCGCTGCGTTCAGGGGGGTGCGGCGCATCATCGACATCGAAGGGTGCGGGGGTTTGCCCTGTGCGGCGAGGCGTTGGTCGAGTGCCTTTTTCTTGCGGATTCCCGCCAGCACCCGCGGCAGGTTCCTGCTCAATACCTGCGGCAGGTCGCGGGCGCCCCACCACAACCGCTTGCCCCAGGAGGGCCAGGGGCGGGGCTTCCACGCTGGCGCCGGTTGCGGTTTCCAGCCCGGTTCGGCGCGATACAGCTGCTGCAGGTTGAAGGCGGCGCCCACCCCGTCCACATAGGCGTGGTGCAGCAGCAGGACGATGGCCACCTTGCCGTCCTGCAGGCCCTCGACTACCCATGACATCCATAGCGGGCGGCTGCGATCGAGCTGATAGGCATAGACCGAGGACATGAATTCGCACAGGGCCCGGTGATCTCCGGGAGAGGGGCAGCCCACCCGGCGCACGTGGTAATCCAGGTTGAAATTCGGGTCATCCACCCACATCGGGTGGTTTACGCCCAGTGGCGTCGGGGCCAGTTTCCAGCGAAACATGGGAACCAGGTGTATCCGCCCGGCGAAGTCGTCGTGGTACTTTTCGAAGGACCAACCCTCCGGGTCAGTGGACGGGTCGAGGATCGCCACCTTGAAGGTGTGCATGTAGGCGCTGGGCGTCTCACTGGACAACATCATGGCGTCGGTGCCGCCCATTCTTATCATCGCCTGCGCTCTCCGGCTGTGCTGTACGTTTGATTATAGTCGGGATGCGTGCGGTTCAACTATCTTGGCCGGGGCTCTGTTTTGTCCGCTCGGCAGCTGAAGTGATTTTTTAACATATTGATAACTATGGGAAATAAAATAGAGAACATCGAGTCTTTGTTAATACTTCACAATTCATGGGGCGCGGAAGCTCGTATATTTGGGGGCGGGGACTTATGCTGCCCCGGGCGGTCACCGCAGGTCGCCAACTTATAACATCCATCTGAATTGGAGAAATACGATGACTGCTTTGCTCACTCGCAAGAACCTGCCGCTGGCCGTGCTGCTGGCCTCCGGCCTTGCCGCCGGCAACTCCTGGGCGCAACTGGAAGAAGTGATTGTCACCGCGCAGATGCGCACCGAGTCGCTGCAGGATATCCCGATATCCATTCAATCCTTCGATGCCCGCGCCATCGAATCCATGCGCCTGATCGATGCCCAGGATATCGGCATGGCGTCGCCCAGCCTGCAGATGCCGTCATACCCCCTGTCCAGCAACAACCTGGCGCTGTTCATCCGCGGTATCGGCAACGCCGACTCGGTGGTGATCACCA
>JBFZEF010000161.1:0-12731 GCA_041307045.1 Halioglobus sp. | reverse complement strand
CACGGCACCGCCATCAAGAGCGCCGCCAAGCGCCGCCGCTTCACCTACCCGGACCAGCCCCACATCGAATATGTGGCGGACCAAAGCTGGCCCCAGTACGCCTACGGGCGCAACTCCATCTACCGCAAGGGCGACCACGGCAACGCCATCCTCAGCATGCACCCCTTCGCGAGCTGGGAGAATATCGACATTTCAATGTTCAAGCGCTCCAGCCGCAGTATCCTGCACGGCGTGATCGAGATCCCCGGGCGCTCGATCCGCCTGCATACCCTGTGCGTGCACCTGGGCCTGCTGGAACAGGAGCGCCGCGACCAGTTCCAGGCCCTGACCGATCGTATCAACCAGCACGTGCCGCAGGACGAGCCGATGATCATCGCCGGGGATTTCAACGACTGGCGCCAGCGGGCCGAGCGGCACCTGCACCAGGACCTGGGACTGGAGGAACTGTTTGTGAAGATGGAGGGCCGCCACGCCCGCACCTTCCCGGTGTGGGCGCCGCTGCTGTCGGTGGATCGCATCTACTACCGGGGTCTTAAGCCCCATGCCTGCCAGCGCCTGAACAAGGGTCCCTGGCGGGACCTGTCGGACCATGCGGCCCTGTTTGGAGTGTTCAGCCTATGATTCTCCCTAGCGCTGCAAGCTACCTGCTGCAGGATCCCGCTTTCCTGGCGGAATTGCGCCAGGCGGCACAGGCCAGCGGCAAGACCCTGGAGCAGGCGCAGGCCTACGCCGGCAAATGCCTGCACGAGATCGAGGCCACCCCGAAAGACTCCTGGCTGCAGCCCGCCGCGAAGATGGCCCGCTTTATCTACACGCGCAGCTATGAGCGGGAGCTGGATATCAACCTGGAGGCGCTGGAAGAATTGCGCGAACTGTCGAAGGATCACCTGCTGCTGTTCCTTTGGTCGCACAAATCCCACATGGACAGCTTTGTCTTCCTGCTGGCCCTCTACCAGAACGATTTCCGGCCGCTGCCGCTGATCTTCGCCGGCATCAATATGAATTTCCTCGGCTTCGGCAGCCTGGCCCGCCGGGTGGGCGCCATCTTCCTGCGCCGCACTTTCCAGGAAGACCCGATCTACAAGCTGGTCTTTCGCAACTACATCGACCACCTGATACGCACCAGGCAGCCTCTGTCCTGGTCGATCGAGGGCACCCGCTCCCGCACCGGCAAGCTGGCGCCGCCGAAACTGGGCATCCTCAACTGGGTGGTGGAATCCTGCGAGAAGGAGAAGGTCGACAAGGTGTTGCTGGTGCCGGTATCCATCGCCTTCGACCGGATCGCGGAAATCGACGACTATGTCGCCATCCAGCGCGGCGAGCCCAAGCGCAAGGAATCCCTGGGCTGGTTTTTCAATTACATCTTCGGCATGACCCAACCCTACGGCAAGATCTATGTCCGCTTCGCGAGGCCGGTGGCGCTGGCTGAGGCGTCCAGCCTGTCGGCAGATTTGCCTGGCAGTGAAGGCACGGACCCCAGCCTGGTGACGCGAATGGGCTTCGAGGTGTGTTCACGCATCGAGCAGATCACGCCGATCAAGTCCGCCGACGTACTCACCATGGTTCTGCTGGGCGCCAACGGCCGCGCCCTGACGGCCGCCGAGATCCACGCCCAGGCCGGGGACATCGCAGCCCTGGTGCGCTCGCGCAAGCTGCCCGCCGCCTCGGGCTTCAGCCTGGACGACGAGGTGCAGGTGCGCGCCGCCGTGCTGGCACTGCAGGGCTCGGGACTGGTGCGCTGCTTCGACAAGGCGAATACCCCGGTGTATTACATCCCCCGGGGCAAACAGCTGGCGGCGGCCTATTATCGCAATACCATCACTCACTATTTTCTCAGCGCCGCCCTGGCGGAGATTGGGCTCGCCGCCTGCGCCCGGGATATAGAGTCGCCCAACGCCCAGCTGCTGGAGCGGGAGGTCCTCGGCCTGCGCGACCTCTACAGATTTGAATTCTTCTTCAAGCCCACGACGGAGTTCCTGCAGGAGGTGCAGGCGGCGGCACTCGATCGCTACCCCGGGTGGAACAGCGGTGAACAGTCCCTGCAGAAATTGCTGCGGGAGCAACCGCCACGGTTCGGCCACGCCATCCTGCGCTCCATCACCGAGTCCTACCTGATCCTTGCGGTGACTCTGCTGGAACTGGAAGCGCAGCCGGTAAATGACCGCAAGAAATTTATCACCCGACTGCTGGCACAGGGGGAGCAGATGCTGCTGCGGCGCACGATCAGTTGCGAGTCCTCGGTGTCCCAGGACCTGTTTGCGAACGGCTTGCGCCTCGCCGGACAGCTGCAGCTGCTGGCTGACGGGTCCGCACTGCTGCCGGCGCGGGAGGCTTTCGCCCAGCGGGTGGTCAGCGCCCTGTCCGCCATCAACCTGTTGCAGCGGTCATACGATGCGGCGTGGTTCTCCCAACTCTCGGCGGGAAAGGTCTCAAACCTGCTGGGGCCATGAGTGCGGGAGATCGTGTTCGCTCGCCGGCCGGCCCGGCTTGCCCCGCCACGGCGGAGCGGCTATCTTGCTCCCCTGAATTTACCCTGCGAGGGACCGAATAATGCGTATAAATGAAGTCGCCGCCACCCTGGCGGAAGCGAAAGTGCTGCCCGGACTCGCACGGGCATTGAAGCCGCGCCCCCTTGACACCCGCGATTGTTTCGCCGCCCGGGCCGAAGCCACCGCCGCCCGCTACCCGCAACATACCGCGATCATCTTCGAGGGCCGGGAGATCAGCTGGAGCGAGCTGAATGCCTGCGCCAACCAGTACGTGGGCGCGCTGCGCGGCATCGGCCTGAAGCGTGGCCAGAGCGTCAGCGTGATGCTGGAGAACCGTATTGAATATGTGGCGCTGCTGATTGCCCTGAACAAGTTGGGCGTCGCGGCGGCGCTGATCAATACCAACCTCACCGGCGGACCCCTGGTCCACTGCATGGGTATCACCGACTCCGTCATGTGCATTTTCGGCGAGGAGCGCCTGGACGCTATCGCCGACGTGCGCGATGACCCCGCGCTGGCAGCAGTAAAACATTACCTTTTCGTGCCCGACGCCGGCGAACAGGGCTGTCCGGGCTGGGCCTCAGACCTCGCTGAAGAGGCAGCAGACGAAGATCGCCGCAACCCGCCGGATACGGGCAGCAATACCCTGGCCGAGACTGCGCTCTATATTTTCACCTCCGGCACTACCGGCCTGCCCAAGGCCTCGGTCCTGTCCAACCGGCGCTACCTCATTACGGCGGCCTTGTCCCACAAGGCGGGTTTGCGCTGCGATGAAAAGGACTGCATCTACCTGTGCCTGCCCCTGTATCACGGCACCGGCCTGTTCCTCGGAGTGGGCGCGGCATTCTGCTCAGGCGCCACGATGCTGATACGGCGCAAATTTTCCGCCAGCAACTTTCTCAGCGAGGTGCGCGAGCATGGCGCCACCTGTTTCATCTATATCGGGGAGTTGTGCCGCTACCTGTTGAACACGCCCCGCCAGCCTGACGATTACCGCAACCCCCTTGGCACCATGATGGGTAACGGCCTGCGGCCGGATGTCTGGCATGAGTTCAAGGAGCGCTTTGGCGTGCGCCGGGTGTCCGAGTTCTACGGTTCCAGCGAGGGCAACGTCGGCTTCGTCAACTTTCTCAACAAGGACTGTACGGTGGGGTCAACCACCCTGCCCGTCGCCCTGGTGAAATACGACGTGGATGCGGATGAGATCGTGCGCGACAGCAGGGGCCACTGCATCAAGGTTGCCGCGGGTGAACCCGGCCTGCTGCTGGGCAAGATTACCCCCACGACCGTGTTCGAGGGCTATACCAACAAGGAGGCGACGGAGAAGAAGATCCTGCGCAACGCCTTCAAACAGGGAGATGCCTGGTTCAACACCGGCGACCTGATGAAGACCGTGGACGTGGGTTTTGCCCTGGGTTTGCCGCACTACCAGTTTGTCGACCGCGTAGGCGACACCTTCCGCTGGAAGTCGGAGAACGTCTCCACCAACGAAGTGGGGGAGATCATCAACCAGCACCCGCAGGTCCTGTTATGCAATGTCTACGGCGTGGAAATACCCAAGGCGGATGGCCGCGCCGGCATGGCCGCCCTGGCGCTGGCCGAGGGCGTGGGGCAACTCGACCTGGACAGCTTCTCGGCGCACGTCTGCAGCCTTTTGCCCGCCTACGCGAGGCCGGTATTCCTGCGCATCCAGCGCGAACTGGATACCACCGGTACCTTCAAGCTGGTCAAGGGCGAGCTGCGCAACCAGGGCTACGACCTGGCAAAGGTGCAGGATCCGCTGTACGTGATGAAGCCCGGCTCCAGCCGCTATGAACCGCTGGACGCCGCGTTCGCAGCCAGAATCCTGGCGGGTACTGCCGGGTTTTGAGCCCCTCCCGGCGCGGCCCAGGCTCTAGCGGCTGTTGCCCCGGGCCGGGCGCGAAGCGCGATTACCCGGGCGCTGGTTGCGCTGCTGGGGCCGGTTATGGCCCTCGCTGCCGCGACCGCGGGAGGTGTGCTGGCCGTCGCCTGCGGGCCGCTTGTGATGCTGCTGCATACGGGCCTGGCCGTGCACCTGTGGTTTGCGCATGGGCGCGCTGGCGGGCACTTCATGATCCGGCTCGAAGCCGTCGACATACTCCCGGGTAAGATGGCGCTGGATCACGTGCTCGATGTCGTTGAGCTGCTTGATCTCGTCCGCGCTGACCAGTGAGTAGGCCTTGCCGGCGGCTCCGGCGCGCCCGGTGCGGCCAATGCGGTGGACATAATCCTCCGGCACGTTGGGCAGGTCGAAGTTCACCACCTGCGGCAACTGGGCGATATCCAGTCCGCGGGCCGCGATGTCCGTGGCCACCAGCACCCGCACCTTGCCGGCCTTGAAATCGGCCAGGGCCTTGGTGCGCGCGGCCTGGCTCTTGTTACCGTGGATGGCGGCGGCATTGATGCCCGCCTTCTCCAGTTGCTGGGCAAGCTTGTTGGCGCCGTGCTTGGTGCGGCTGAACACCAGCACCTGCTGCCAGTCCCGCTCTTTCACCAGTTGAATCAGCACGGCCGCCTTGTCTTTCTTGTCCACCGGGTAGACCCACTGCTCTACGCGCTCTGCGGTGGCATTGGGGGGCGATACCTCCACCTCCACCGGGTCGTGCAGGATGGTCTTGGTGAGCTGCCGGATCTCGTTGGCGAAGGTCGCGGAAAACATCAGGTTCTGACGCTTGGGCGGCAACAGTTTGAGGATGCGACGGATATCGTGGATAAAGCCCATGTCGAGCATCCGGTCCGCTTCGTCGAGAACCAGGATCTCGACTTCGGTGAAGCGCACCTCGCCCTGCTGGTACAGGTCCAGCAGGCGGCCGGGAGTGGCGACGAGAATATCCAGCCCCTTGCGCAGCGCGGTGATCTGCGGGTTGATGTTCACCCCGCCGAATACCACCGCCGATTTCAGCGGCAGGTGCCTGCCGTAGGTGACGACGCTCTCCTGCACCTGGGCGGCCAGCTCGCGGGTAGGGGTGATGATCAGCGCCCGCAGGCGGTGCGGATGGGCCGGGGCGGTGGCGCTGAGCAGCTGCAGGATGGGCAGGACAAAGCCCGCGGTCTTGCCGGTGCCGGTCTGGGCGGCCGCCATGATATCCCGGCCCGCAAGCACAGCGGGGATGGCCTCCACCTGGATGGGCGATGGCTCGGTATAGCCTTTCTCTTTCACTGCGCGCAGCAGTGGCGCGGCCAGGCCGAGCTCGTCAAATGTCATGGTGTTTCTCTTGGGTTGGTGATTGATGCGAGTACGCCCAATGGTGCTGCGTGAGGCGGGGTGCGCATACTATCCTATCGGGGGGGCAATGAAAACACCGGCTTCCGCAGCAACGAGTGGACTCTCCCGCCAGCAGGTGTTCCCCCTACCCCGGGTGCATGGCGACGTCACGATGTGACAAGCGGCTGTCGCGCAATGCGAAGCCGCACCCTGGCAACGGGGCTACAGTAAGGCCATCGTCAACTCACCCCATGGAGATACACCATGCACTTTCAAGACGGTTCACTGTTCCCCGAAAACCAGCAGAAGCTGGTCATCACCTGCGCACCCTACGGCCCCGAGTGGATGCCCGAGGATTTTCCGGAAGATATTCCCATCACCATGGACGAGCACATCCAGAAGGCGGTGGACTGCTACAACGCCGGCGCCACCGTACTGCACGTGCACGTGCGCGAGGCGGACGGCAAGGGCTCCAAGCGCCTGTCCAAGTTCAACAAACTGCTGGCAGGGCTGCGCCAGGCGGTGCCGGACATGATCCTGCAGGTCGGCGGCTCGATCTCCTTCGCCCCCGAGGGCGAGGGTGAGACCGCCAAGTGGTTGTCAGACGACACCCGCCACATGCTGGCGGAGCTGAAGCCCCGGCCGGACCAGGTCACCATCGCCATCAACACCAACCAGATGAACGTCGTGGAACAGATGTGCGAAGCGGACATCAGGGGCACCTCGCTGGCGGACCCGGCCAACTACCGCGCCTACCGGGAGATGATGATCCCGGCCGGTCCGGAGTGGGTCGAGGAGCACATCCGCCGGCTGTCAGCCAACGGCATCCAGACTCACTTCCAGCTGGCCAACATCTCGCAGCTGGAGACGGTGGAGCGGATGATGCGCCGCGGCAGCTGCAACGTGCCCCTGATCCTGACCTGGGTGGCCATCGGCGGCGGCTTCGACGCGCCGAACCTGTACAACCTGGCGAACTTCGTGCGGGGCTGCCCGGACGGCTCGGTGCTGACCCTGGAAACATCCATGCTGAACGTGTTGCCAGTGAACATGATGGCCATCGCCATGGGCCTGCATGTGCGCTGCGGGATCGAGGACAACATCTGGACCCAGCGCCGGGATCGCAAGATGGGCTCGGTGGAGCAGATAGAGCAGTTGGTGCGGATCTCGCGGGAGTTCGGCCGCGACATCGCCAGTGGCAAAGAGGCGCGGGAGATCTACCGCATTGGCACCTTCTACAAGGACGCGGACGAGACCCTGGCGGCCAACGGGTTCGCACCCAACCGCCGACCCGGCCAGATCGGCTTCCCCAAGCACGCCGCCGCGTAACTGCGATCAGTCCGGCCTTGCCCGCCCCCCGGCGGGCATTTTTCGGGCGCGCCATTGCTGGGGCGGTGCGCCGAACTGTGCAGTGAACCAGCGCGTGAACGAGCTGGGCATGGAGTAACCGAGCAGTTCCGAGATCGTGGCCAGTGAGTAGCTGGCATTTTCCATATAGCGCACCACCAGCTCCCGTCGCACCTCGTTCACCAGGTCACTGAACTGGGTGTCCGCGGCATCAAGCTGGCGCTGCAGCGTGCGCACATGCATCCCCAGGCCATCGGCAATCTGTTCGATGGTCGCCCGCCCCATCGGCAGCATGAGGTATATCGCCTTGCGCACCTCGTGCTTGATGGAGGCGTGGCTCGCACCCGGGAGCGATTCGACGAACTGCTTCGCATAGCGCGCCATCGCCGGATCCGCGTTGGGATTCGGGCGATCCAGGTCGGCGGCGTGGCAGACGATGCCATTGAACTCGGCGTCGAAGTGCACGCTGCAGTGAAATACGCGCTGGTGCACCTGCAGGTCCGGCGGTGCCGGGTGGGAGAAGTTGACGCTGACCGGGTGCCAGTTCGGCCCGAGCACCGCAGTGGCCATTCGCGACAGCACGCCCAGCGCCAGCTCGATGCCCTGGCGTGACGGCAGTGCCGTATCTGACACCAGTTCCTCGCGGATGATCACGAGTTTACCCGCCTCCTCGACGTGCATCGCCAGTGACTCGTTCAACAGGTGGCGGTACCGCATGATCGCCACCAGGGCCGCGCGCAGGGTCGGCTGGTGCGACAGCAGCAGGCTGACGACACCGAAATTGGACAGTTGGCGGGTTTCCGCCATGCGCAGTCCGAAGGTCGGGCAGGCGCTGGCTTCGGCGGAGGCTTCCAGCAGCTCGACCACGGCGGTCAGGGGAATTCGCTGCTCGGGATCGGCCAGCCGCGCACGGCTCAGGCCAACCCGGCGCAGCAGCGGCTGCGGATTCAGCCCGAGGTGTGCGGCGACTTCGAAGTAATTGATCAGCGCCGCGGCCCGGATCAACGTGGTCATGGCAGGGTTGCCCTCGCGAGATCGGCCTTGGAACGCATCGGAGCTTACACTCGCTGTCACGAAATGAAAAGACAGGGTCATCCGAAGCAAAGCACACCGCCCGCAGGGTGCGTACTGTAGCCTTATGGCAAATGGCTTTGGACACACACTCAGGGAGTAGCGAACATGGCACAGGCAATACGTTTCCATTCGACAGGCGGACCGGAGGTCCTGCAACTGGAGGAGGTCGAAGTCGGCGACCCCGGCCCGGGCGAGGTGCGCATGCGCCACGTGGCGGTCGGCCTTAATTTCGCGGACACCTATTTCCGCAACGGTACCTACCCGATCCCCCTGCCCGCCGGCATGGGCGTGGAGGCCGCCGGCGTGATTCAGGCAGTGGGGCCGGGCGTCACCGGCTTCGCACCCGGCGACCGCGTCACCTACACCGGGTTTATCAACACCCTGGGCGCCTACAGCACCGAGCGCGTCGTAACTGCCGCTCCGCTCATCAAGTTGCCCGACGCCATCGGCTTTGAGACGGCCGCCGCGATGACCATGCGGGGCCTGACCTCGGCCTACCTGATGCGCCGTATCTATCCCTTCAAGGAGGGGGATACGCTTCTTCTGCACGCGGCCGCCGGCGGCGTGGGGCTGATCGTCTCCCAGTGGGCCAAGTTGCTGGGCCTCACCGTGATCGGCACAGTGTCGACCGAGGAGAAGGCCAAAGTGGCGCGGGCCCACGGCTGCGACCACACCATCAACTACAGCCACGAGGACGTGGCGAGCCGGGTGCGGGAGCTCACCGGCGGTGTAGGCGTCTCGGTGGTGTTCGACAGCGTGGGCCGAACCACGTTCATGTCGTCGCTGGATTCGCTCAAGCGTCGCGGACTGCTAGTGTGCGTGGGTACGGCCTCGGGCACCATCCCGCCATTCGACCCCCAGCTTCTCGCCATCAAGGGCTCGCTGTTCATGACCCGGCCGGCGCTGGCCGATTACATCGCCGAGCCGGCGGAAAAGGCCGCGCTGGGCGAAGAGATTTTCGGGCACGTGGCCGCAGGGCGGATCCACATCGAAATCAACCAGCACTATGCGCTCAAGGATGCGGTGCGGGCGCACCAGGATCTCGAAGCCCGCAAGACCACCGGGTCGTCAATCTTTGTCATTTGAAGCCTGATGGCCGCGCGCGGTCGGACGCCAGTAGCGCCGCCGTTACAGGTGCGCACCCCGCAACATATAGGCGAGCGCCATGGTTTCACCGCTGGGCGCCTTGTCGTCCTGTTTGCCGCGCGCCTTGGCGGAGGACGGGAACAGGGCAAAGGCCCGCGCCAGCACGCTGTCGTTGAGCTTGGGGGCGACCGCGTAGCTCATTTCCATGGTCTGGCCGAGTATGGTCTTGACCCGCTTGGTTCTGTTGATCGCAGAACCGACGACCAGGCTGGAGGCTTTGTCCACCGACCAGGAGGGTGCGTAATTGTAGATCTTGGTCGGTGCGATCATGGCCGTGCGCACCAGCGGCATGTAGATCGTGGTGATATCGATGTTGTCCTTCTTCACTTCCGAGGACAAGCTGCGCGAGAACGCGTCCAGCGCCGACTTGCTGGCCACATAGGCGGCAAAGCGCGGCGCATTGGTCAGGCAGCCGATGCTGGAGATATTGATGATCTGGCCGCCCTTCTGGGTGACCATGGCGGGCAACAGGACGTTGATCAAGCGGACGCAGCCGAAGTAGTTCAGCTGCATGGTGCGCTCGTAATCGTGAAAACGGTCCAGCGATTCCATCACCGCCCGCCTGATTGAGCGGCCGGCGTTGTTGACCAGGATATCCACCCGGCCAAAATCGGCCAGTACCTGCTTCGCCATACGGTCGATATCTTCCATATCGCTCAGGTCACAGGAATAGGCATAGGCTTCCCCGCCCTGTTTGGTGATGATCTCGACCTGCTCCTCCAGTTTGGACAGGGTGCGGGCCACCAGGATCACGATCGCGCCGTTGGCGGCGAATTTGCGCGCCGACTCCAGGCCGATGCCTGCGGAGGCGCCGGTGACCATCACCACCTTGCCCGCCAGTTTCGCCTTGCCACCGCGGGTGGGCTTGGGGAAGTCCAGGTGCGATTCCCAGTAGGACCACAGCACCGGGGCATAGTCCTTGAGCTTGGGGCAGCTGATGCCCGTGCCCCTGAGGGCATCCCGGGCCTGCTTGTCGTCAAAGGAGACCTGGCTGGTGATGTAGCCCAGCGCCGCGGCGGGAATCCCGGTGGCCTTCGTCATCTCCGTTGCGGCGGCCTTCAAGGGCAGCAGCCTGGCGGTCTGGCGCAGGCCTTCCCCAACCAGCTTCGGCATCCTGGGCAGTTCAAACTGCTTGGCAAAGCCGGGGCCGTGGGCCGCGTCGAACAGGATCTCCATGATTTTGCCGGTGCTGTCCTGGGGCGCCTGCAGCAGCTGGAAGGCCTTGCCGTCCAGCCCGGGCTTGTGGGCGATGGCGACAGTGGCATCGGCCACATAGTCCACCGGCACGATCGGAATCTTGCCACCCTCCACGCCCAGCAGGGGCAACCACTTGGGTACGTTATCGACAATCGCCTTGATGGTCGGGAACAGGTAGTAGGGGCCGTCGATCTTGTCCATCTCGCCGGTGACGCTGGACCCCACCACGGCGCCGGGACGGTACACCCGCCAGGGCACCTTGCACTCCTCCCGCACGATGCGCTCCGACTGGAACTTGGTGCGATAGTACGGGTGTGACGTGTCCTGGCCCTCGTCGAACATGCTCTCCTTGAACACACCCTTGAAATGGCCGCCGGCGATGGCGATGGAACTCATGTGCTGCAGCGATACCTTGCCGCCCAGGGCGTTGGCGAATTGCACCACGTTGCGGGTACCCTCGTTGTTGACCCGGTCACCCTGTTCGTCGGACATGTTGAGGTCGTAGACCGCCGCCAGGTGGTAGACGTGGTCGATCTTGCCCTTGAGTTTGGCCAGGCTGGCCTTTGCAACCAGACCCGGGGTGGTGATATCGCCCCACATGGGCAGCAGGCGGGCCGGATCGGCGCCCAGGGAGTCACGCAGCTGTTCGAACTTCTGCTTCGATTCCTTGCGCACCAGGACGTAGACCTTGGATTTGGGTCGCTTCAGCAGCCGCTCCACCACAAATCGGCCGATAAATCCGGTACCGCCGGTTACAAAATAGTTCATCAGGTCACCTCATTGTCAGAATTATCAGTAGGGTTACAGTGTAGCTCAATCCGGAAGCCGCCCAGTGTACGCGATTCTGATTCTAGCAGCTGACGAAAAATTGAATAAGGGTTAAGCTGCCGACCGCGGCAGCGTTGCGCGAGCCGCGAGGCGCTTACTGCACAGTCAATCAGGAGAGCCGGCCATGAAAACCGTTCTGATCACCGGCGCGGCCCAGGGCATCGGCCTGGCCACGGCCCGGCGTTTCGCCACCCAGGGCTGGTACGTCGGCCTTTACGATATCAACGCCGCGGGCGTCGAGTCCCTGCTCGCCGGCGGCGACTTTCCCAATGCCTGCGGCAGTGCCTGCGATGTCACCCGGCGCGACTCCATCGAGGCGGCACTGGCGCACTTCTCGGGCAATACCGGCGGCAGGCTGGACCTGCTGGTCAACAATGCGGGCGTACTAACTAGCGGCAGGTTCGAGGAGATCGATCCCCAGGCCCATGATCGCATCATCGAGGTCAATATCAAGGGGCTCACCCACGTGGCCCAGCTGGCGTTCCCGCTGCTGCGGCAGACACCCGGCTCCTGCCTGGTGAACCTATGCTCCGTCTCCAGCGTCCACGGTATACCGCTGCTGGCGGTTTACAGCGCCTCCAAGTACTACGTCAACGGCCTGACCGAGGCCCTGCACGTCGAGTGGGCGCCCTACGGTATTCGCGTCACCTCGGTGAAGCCGCCGGTCATCGACACTGCCATGGGGCACCAGCTCCACTCGAAACTGACGCAGAAGATGGGCGTGAACATGCAGCCGGAGCAGGTGGCCGAGGCGATCCAGATGGCCGCCGAGGGCAAGCGCGTGGGCCATGTACTGGGCAGCTCGGCAAAACTGTGGAGCTGGCTGGATAAACTGCTGCCCGAGGCCGGCCGACTGTGGCTGGTGCGCTATCTGACGGGACACTGAATGCGAGACGAATCGGAGAAACAAGGAATGCAACCAAGATTACAGGACAAGGTGGCACTGGTGACCGGTGCCGGCAGCGGCATCGGCGCGGCCACGGCCCGGCGTTTTGCCGAGGAGGGCGCGCTGGTGGTGCTGACCGACATCGATGCGGCCGCGGCCGCCGCTGTTGCCGCTGGGATCACCGCTGCGGGCGGTCGCGCCGAGGCCCGCCACCAGGATGTGACTGACGAGTCGGCCTGGGAGGCGACGGTGGCCGGCATTGTGGAGCGCCATGGCAGGCTGGATGTGCTGGTGAACAATGCCGGCATCGTCATTACCGGCAACGCCGAGTCCAGCACCCTGGCGGACTGGCGCAGGACCCAGGCCGTCAACGGCGAGAGTGTTTTCCTCGGCACCCGCGCGGCCATCGCGGTGATGAAACAGCACGGCGGCTCGATCATCAACATCTCCTCCATCGAGGGCATTGTCGGTGAACCGAACGCCACGGCCTATAACTACAGCAAGGGCGGCGTGCGTATTTTCACCAAGTCCGCCGCCCTGC